>JAISAX010000560.1 GCA_031266495.1 Opitutaceae bacterium | reverse complement strand
GGCGAGGGCGGCGCTCCCGAGCGCGGCGAGGGCGGCTAGCGTCGTTGTCGTCCGTGGTTCGGGGACAGCGGTGATGGTGGCGGTGGTGGTCACGAGCACGTCGTCGATGGCGAAGCGGGCGTTGTTGTTGCCCGAGCCGATGTAAATCATGCCGAAATCGAAATTATTGCCGGTGGCGGTGCTGGTGCGCGTGCCGGTGGCGGTGGCGTCGCCAATGCTGACGTTGACTTGCATGGTGGTGTTCCCTGTCCCGGGCTTGCTGATGACGGTCAGGGTAAACGAGACGTCATACCAGGTGTTGGCGGCGAAGGGTGTCGTGGCGGTCGCGCTGGTCGTGGGCGTGATGGTGTTGGTCGAGCCGGAGCAGGGGTCGTTGGAGGGGTCGCCGTCGCGGGCGAGGCTCACGGTGGTGCCGCCGCTGGATACGTTGGCGAAATATCCGTTGTCCGATGTGCCGTTCGTGGTGTCCTGCTCGCCGCCCGCGTACCGGAAGAGGCCGAAGCGGACGTTGCTTGTTGTGGCGGTGAACATCAGCCGGAAGGTGAGGGTGAGCGTGTCGCCTTCGGCCAGGGTGGCGGACGGGGCGAGGAGGTGATAGACGCCGCGAAAGGAGGTCGTGGATGTGATGTTGAGCCAGGCGTTGGTGCTGTCGCCAACCTGTTCTGTCGCCACCGTGCCTGTGGCCGGGTTGGTGGTGTACCAACTGGCCCAGCCCGTGGCGGCGGGGTTCTTTTTTTCGAAATCGTTGTCGAGGAGCGTCGTCTCCGCCGCCGTCGCCGCGGCGGCGCAGGCGAGAATGGACAGCCCGGCGAGGAACCGGAACCGGATGGAGGGGGCGGGCAGGTGGTGTGTGGCGGGTGTTGCGGGTGTCATGGGAAACACGCTACCGGGCGCGTTCCGGCCAACAAGATTGACGCCACTCAAACTATCGAATGAATGGCGTGCCCATGCCTTCATCGACCTCTCCGGCGGCCTCGCGTGTCACCCTCAAGATGATCGCGGCCCGGGCCGGCGTGCATTTTTCAACCGTCTCGCTCGCGCTCAAAAACCATCCGGGCATCCCCGTCGCCACGCGCGAGCGGTTGCAGGCGCTGGCGCGCGAGATGGGTTACCGGCCCGATCCTGTGCTCGCGTCGCTCGTCGCCTACCGGATGCAGCAACGCAAACCGTCCATGCGGGGGGTGCTCGCCTGGGTGGACATGTGGCCGGTGGTCTTCGCGGGTGGACGCCGGTTGTTCCCCGCGCTCTGGGCCGGGGCCGCGGAGCGGGCGGAGTGTCTGGGCTGGAAGCTGGAGGAGTTTCGCACGGCGCGCCTGGGGTTGTCGCCGGGACGGTTGTCGGGCATGCTGCGTTCGCGTGGTATCGACGGTTTGCTCGTCGCGCCGTTGCCGGGCGAGGGCGCCGCGCTGGCGCTGGACTGGCCGGCGTTTTCGGTCATCACGGTGGGCATTACCCTCACTTCGCCCCGGTTGCACCGGGTGATGCCCCACCACGTCCACAACATGCAGATTCTCATGCGCGAATTGCACGCCCTGGGGTACCGGCGCCCGGCCTTCGTGCTCGACCGGACGATCAACGAGCGCACGCAACATTACTGGCAAGCGGCTTTCCTGGATGCCCAGCGGGTGTTGCCGCGGTCCCGGCGGCTGGAGCCGCTCGTCATGCAGTCGTTCGACGCCGCCGGGAAGGCCTCCTTGCTCGCCTGGCGCCGGCGTCATCGGCCGGATGTGATCGTCTCCAGCCGCGCCGGTGACACCCTCCGTCTGCTCGAATCCGCAGGCCTGCATGTGCCCGGCGACATCGGCGTGGCGAGCGCCGCGTTTCTCACCGAGACCTGGAAACCGCAAAAACCCTCGCCGTCCGGCACCGTTGGCACCGCCGGCACCGTTGGCACCGCTGGCACCGCCGGCATTGCCGGCATTGCCGACACCACTGGCATCGCCGGCATTGATGAGCGTTTTGATACGATTGGCGCCACTACCGTGAATACCCTCGTGGGTTTCATCCATCGCCACGAACGCGGCGTGCCCGGGGAAGCCATGCACATCCTGATCGAGGGACGCTGGTGTCCGGGCCGCACGCTGCGCGCGCAAAAGGTGGCCTGACCGCGTGGCACGGGCTTTTTCCGCCAATCGCCCGTGGACGTTGCCTCACCGTTCCGGCGTGGCATGGGCATCTTGCCCGTGTTCCGGAGTGGTGCGGGCGGAACGCCCGCCTTGGACTGCGGCAGTCCTCTGCCGCTTTCCCCAAAGGCTTCGTCGTCCCCAATTGCGCCAATAACAAAAGCGGCACAGGAGTGCCGCACTCCAAGGCGGCTGTCGCCGCACGCTCTGACGCTGCCGCCCGCAATCAGACGCGTTTGCCGCGTTGGCGTCGCAACACCAGCGCATACACCAGCAACATCAGCCCCGCCAGCGCCGTCCAACCGGCGGGCTCGGGCACGGCAGGGGCGGAGAATGTCGTGAATCGCGTCCAGGTGCCGTTGTCGCCGTACACCACCTCACCCGTCTTCGCGAGCAGCGTGGCGGCGTTCTGCGCGTCGAGCGTGGCCCAGCCCTCGCTGCTGCTGCCGCGCACTTGCACGGTGGCGGTGCCGTTCAGGAGCGTGAGCACGTCGTCAACGTCGAGGTCGGCGCCTTCGAATTCCAGGTAATTGCCAGCGTCCAGATACACGGTGCCAACAACGTCGAGGGTGTCGAGGGCGGCTTCGGTGAATCGCAGGGTATTTCCAACGGTGTCTGCCGCGCCCACTTTCACGGTGGTGGCCGTGAGTGTGCCTTCGATGATGAGGGTGTTGTTGTCGGCTCCGGCGGTCTGGCCGATGTACACGGCCTTGCCGTCGGCGGTGACGGTGGCGGTGTCGCCCGCGGTGAGGGTCACGGTGTTGTTGGCGTTGGTCGCGCCGATGATCCAGTCGGTCTGCGAGACGAAGCTGAGGCCGTCGGTCGCCAGGGCGGTGCCGGTGCCGTTGTCGGCGTCCAGCGTTGTGAAGGCGCGGATGTCGCCCGCGTAGGCTTTGCCGACCATCACGCCGTTCATCCTGGCGTAACGCGCGCCGATGACGAAGCGGTCGCCGTCCATGCTTGCCGAGTTGCGCGCGGTGCCAAAGCTGCTGTTCCCCGCGCTGTCGGAGGGGAGCAGCTTCACGGTCTCGTATGTGGCGTTCTTCCCGTTGAGCGTTTCAATGTCCGTGAGGTTCCCGTTCACCGAATCCAGTTTCTTGTAGTAGTAGGCCGCACCGCCCATATCTTCCACCTCTCCCTCCTCCTCATCATAGTGGGTGCCGTAGAGGTAGGTACCCGTGACGAGCGCGTTGTCTCCCGACAGGCTCACCGATTGGCCAAAGTGGTAGTACGGCGCGCCGTCGGAGGCGAGCAGCTTCACGGTTTCGTACGTGGCGTTCTTCCCGTTGAGCGTTTCAATGTCCGTGAGGTTCCCGTTCACCGAATCCAGTCCCTTGTAGTAGTAGGCCGAGCCGCTGGCGGTCCCCTTGTCGCGATCCTCATCAACCCCGACGAGCGCGTTGTCTCCCGACAGGCTCACCGAGCGGCCAAAGTAGTCCCCATTCGTGCCGTCGGAGGCGAGCAGCTTCACGGTTTCGGTCGTGCTATTCCTGTTGACCGAATCCAGTCCCTTGTAGTAGTAGGCCGAACCGGTGCCGGTCCCCTTGTCGCCATCGCAGTAAGCCCCGATGAGCGCGTTGTCTCCCGACAGGCTCACCGAATAGCCAAAGAAGTTGCTCTCCGCGCCGTCGGAGGCGAGCAGTTTCACGGTCTGGTTCGTGGCGTTCTTCCCGTTGAGTGCGTCGAGGCCCGTGCTGTTCCCGCTCACCGAATCCAGTCCCTTGTAGTAGTAGGCCGAACCGGTGTAGAATCCCTTGTCGCCATCGCCGTAAGCCCCGATGAGCGCGTT
>JAISAX010000429.1 GCA_031266495.1 Opitutaceae bacterium | reverse complement strand
GCTGCGGGCTGCGGGCTGCGGGCTGCGGGCTGCGGGCTGCGGGCTGCGGGCTGCGGGCTGCGGGCTGCGGGCTGCGGTATTATACTAACCCCAAGCTTCGCAGTGTCAAGCATTTTCGTGATTTTTTTTGCGCACGATTCTCCCGCATTGTGCGGTACAAAATGGGCGTGGCAATCAGTCGTCATGTGGCGCGGTGTCGTAATAAAGACGCTTACCTTACCTGTTCCTGTCCATCTTCTGTCAAGCGCGGTAGTCAGGTAATATCCTGATTTTTGCCCTTTTTCCCGGTTTTCCTGGTTCTTCGACGTTTTTAGTGAAAACAACGGTGTGCGTGTGTGTGTGGGGGGGGGGGGAAAGGAAGCAGGGGAGATTTTCGTGGGGATTCCGTGAATTTCCGTTTTTGGACTTGCGATCATTTTCACGACACGTTCGCTACGCGCAACAACACCCGCCAAGCCTCGGGTCTCTCACTTGTGGGGGGATACTGCTCAAATGGCGGGTTACTCATTTTCCGATGTCCATACCCTCAAAGCCTGCCAAGACATATCCCGAACAACTCGGGATTCTCAAATCACGCGGGCTTGAGATTGCCGATGAAAAGCAGGTGTTGGAATGCCTGATACACCACAACTACTACCGCCTGTCGGCTTATCGATTTCCCTTCGCCGAAACGGGGAACCCGGACAAATTCACCCCCGGCACAACCTTTGACCAGCTCTGGTAACTTTACGAATTCGACCGGAACCTGCGTCAACTCGTGTCCGGTGCGTTGAAACGTGTGGAAATTTCCGTGCGATCCCGATGGGCCTACGTGCTGGGCCATGCCGGCGGTCCGCAGGCTTTTGAGGATGGTACCCTGTTCTCCAATACAGAGAGACACGCGGAGGCAATGGAACAGTTTGACAAGGAGCTGGGGCGCAGTTGCGAGGTGTTCATCAGGCATTTCCGGGACAACTACCGGATGCCCCGGCCCCGATATGGGCGGCGTGCGAAGTCATGTCATTTGGCCTGTTGAGCAGATTTTACAGCAACATGAAAGATGCCGCCAGCCGCAAGGAAATCGCCTGTACCTACGGGCTGTTTCCCGATACAATGGAATCGCTGCTCAAGCACGGATCCTATGTCCGCAATCTGTGTGCGCACCACGCCCGGCTTTGGAACCGCAGCTTTACAATCACCCTTGCGCAGCCCAGGACCCGGCCTGTGCAAATACTGTCCAGCCTTCACACGGGAGATGTCCGGAAGATTTACAATACGCTGGTTTTGCTTGGTCACATGACCGATGTAATCGCTCCCGATTGCAAATGGAGCCAGCGCATTTTCCGGCTGATCGACCTGTGCACATTCCCTGTCGCCGGGCACATGGGGTTTCCGTCTGGCTGGAGAAACTTGCCCTTCTGGACAAACGTCGCACGGCAGCTCGCGCAAGCTGCCTGTGCCCGCTGTCTCCCCCCCCCCCCCCTCTCCCTCTCTCCTTTCCTGTTTCCATCAAAAACGTTGAAGAATCCCGAAGGTTGTCAGCAGCCCGGCTTGCGCGGCGTCTTGCCGGGGTGCCAGACGCCTTCCACGAGGGTGCGAATGGGGGTGGCGGGGATGCCGCGTTCGTTGCGGTGCACCATGTCAACGAGCAGGTCGATGGCCTTGCGTCCGATGAGGTGATCGTTCTGGTGAATGCCCGATGTGGTGTCGTCGGCCTCGCCAACGTTGAGGCTGGCGAAACCGGCGTCTTCGGGCACGCGCACTCCGGGGCGCCCGGGGGCGCCCGAGGTTGCCGGTGTAGGATATGACGACGTCGGGCCGGTGGCGGTGTATCCATTTCCGGATACCGACGCCTTCCTCGCTGTTGACCACGAGCGGGAGGCGGGCAAGCGAGGGGTGGAGCCAGCGGGAGAGGAGCATGCCGCCAACCCAGTTGTGGCCGACTTTCTCGTCCCAGTCGCGGTCCACGTACATGCCGGGTCGGCGGTAACTTTACTGTTTGTGTTTGTGATTCCGTCCGTTTCCTTCCCGTCACTCGTTTCCGTTTTTCCTGTTTTTGCCGTTTTTCCCGTTTTTCCCGAATACCATGTCGCTCAGCTACGAATCCTCCGGCGTCAACTATGACCAGCTCGACGCGTTCAAGCGCGCCTGCCAGAAGGCCGCCCGCACCACCGCGCCCCTGCTCTCCGCCCACGGCTACGCCGAACCCGAAAACACCCGCGGCGAGAGCGCCTTCTTGATCGAGGCCGCCGACCATTACCTCGCCCACGTCGAGGAGGGGCTCGGAACAAAAAATCTCGTGGCCGACGCCGTGTACGCGCAGTCGGGCCGGTGTTTTTACCGCGAGGTGGCCATCGACACGGTGGCCACCATCGTCAACGACCTCGTCACCTGCGGCGCGCTGCCGGTCTCCATCGCCATGCACGCGGCCGTGGGCGCGTCGGAGTGGTTCGCCGACGCGAGGCGCATGGAGGCGCTTGTCGAGGGTTGGGCCGAGGGGTGCCGCCAGGCGGGCGGCGTCTGGGGCGGCGGGGAAACGCCCGCGTTGCGCGGTATCGTCAACCCCGATACGATCGTCCTCGCCGGCTCCGCCATCGGCAGGATTTTCCCGAAGGCGCTCCGCATCACCGGCGGCGTGCGTGACGGCGACGCGATCGTCTTCCTCGCCTCCTCCGGCGTGCAGACCAATGGCCTGACGCTTTGCCGCAAAATCGCCGACAAACTCCCGCAGGGTTACCGGACGTCCATCGGGCACGGCGATCCGCGCACTTTTGGCGAGGCGTTGCTTGCGCCGTCCGTCATCTACGTGGCTTTCGTGCGCGAGTGCCAGCGGCGCGGCATCCCGCTCCACTACGTGGCGCACGTCACCGGCCACGGCTGGCGCAAGTTGATGCGTCTCGACGTGCCTTTCGTTTACGAAATCACCCGCCCCGGCGACGAGCCGCCGCTGTTCCGCTTCCTGCGCGAGGCGGGGCCCATCGATTTGCGCGAGGCTTACGCGACTTTCAACCAGGGCGTGGGGTTCGCCGCTTGGGTCGCGCCGGAAAACGTCGCCGCCACGCTCGCCGCCGCGAAGGCCGGCGGTTACACGGCCTGGCTGGCGGGCCGCGTGCGCAAGGACGGCGACCGCAAGGCCGTGGTCATCCCCACGCTCGGGCTGGAATACGAGGGGGGGACGCTGCAAGTAAAAGCCTGAAGGCTGAAGGGCCGGGCGGACGAATCGAGTTCACCAGCACCGCCCCCCCCCTCCACTCCGCGGGAGCGGAACTTCGCGGTTGAGATTCATCCCGAGGCCGGACACGTTTCCGCAGCCAGCATCGCCAATGTCGAGCCCGGCCGTCATCAACCCATATCCGTTTTCAAACCAGACCCGTTAACCAACATGTCGCGTTATCTGAATCCGAAAAACGACTTGGCCTTCAAGACCGTGTTTGGCGGGCACAAAAACTTGTGCATTTCGTTGCTCAACGCGCTGCTGCGACTGGAGGGCGACCGGAAGATCAAGCAGATCGAATACCTCGACAACGAGATGCTGCCCCGCATTGATGGAGGACGCAATTCCATCGTGGACGTGCGCTGC
>JAISAX010000354.1 GCA_031266495.1 Opitutaceae bacterium | reverse complement strand
TTTACCATTCGTCGCAACCATCGCGCCCTTCGCGTCCCTCGCGTCCTTCGCGGTCAAATTTCAGAACTTCCCCTCCCCCCCCCCCCCCACACACACCACCACTCCACACACCGTCGCTTTCTTTCGTCGTCGCTCTCACCGCGTGTTCACATGCACGCGCGCATACAGTTTCCGGTAGGCGAGCGGACTCATGCCCTGTTGCCCGGCAAACAGTTTCCGGAAATAGCGCGAGCAGCCAAAACCGCAGGCCCGGGCGATCTCCTCCATGTTTTGCGAGGTGTCGCGCAAGAGCGTGCGCGCTTCCGCGATCTGGCGCCGGTGGATGGCTTCGCTGAGCGTGCGGCGGTTGGCCCGCCGATAGACGCGACCGACGTAATCGGGATGCGCGCCGACCGCGTCCGCAACATCACCCGCGTGGATGCCGCGCCGGAAATGCGTGGCGATAAACCGGTCCGCCCTCGCCGCAAGGGAATCTCCGGAGCCGGAGGCGGCCGCGCCGGGCGAAACCTCGCGGCGGATCTCCAGCAACATCAGCATGACCAGCAACGCGGCTTCGTCGGCCGGTTGTTCGCCGGATTCCTGGTCATCGAGAAAGCGATGAAACAATTCCGCCAGCCGTTCCGTCCGCGCCGGATGCCCGTGGCGGGGAATGGTCGTGATGAGCGATGCCGGCGTCTTGCGGGTCTTCCTCTTCGTGCGCGCTCCGGGAGGCAGTCCGAAATGAATCCAGTAAAACGAGAGGTCTTCCTCGTAGGGCAGCGTGCCCCGGTGTCGCCGCCCCGGCCACAGCAGCAGCGTCTCGCCAGCCTTCACCGTAAACTCGCGGTCTTCTTCCGCCAGCCCGAGGCGACCGGAGCGCACAAAAACCAGTTCGTGCGAATCGATCACGCGATCCGGATGAATGCCGTGACCGGGCGAGATGAAGAGGCCGGCGTTGTGGGCAATCACGGTGCGCAGGACAGGAAGGTGCAGGGCTGCGGTAGTGGTGGCGGTAGTGGTGGCGGCGGACATGACAGGGAAAAATGACGAAATCCGGTTTGTCCGGTTTTGTTCCGGAAATCTACAGAAAAGTCCGCTTGTTGACCGGTTCCGGGCCAGATTTCCTGTCGTAAATGTTCCGCTACACTCCGATTCCTTTCACACGGGTCCGCATCCGGGATGCTTTCTGGAGCGAACGCCAGCGCGTCAATCACGAGCGGTCGTTGCCCAAACAATACGGGATGTGCAAACGTACGGGCCGCATCGACGCCCTGCGCTTGCAATGGACGCCGGACAGCGGCACGCCGGCGCCGCACATTTTCTGGGACTCCGACACGGCCAAGTGGCTCGAAGCAGCCTGCTACGCCAGCCGACTCCGCCCCGACGATACAGAACTGCGGACGAGGATCGACGAAGTCGCCGCCCTGTTTATCGCCGCCCAACAACCCGACGGGTATCTGAATTCCCACTTCACGGTCACCGACCGGGACCAGCGCTGGAAAAACCTGCGTGACAACCACGAGCTTTATTGCGCCGGCCACATCATCGAGGCTGCGGTCGCCCACCACGCGTTGACCGGGACGGACGCCATGCTCGGCATGGCGCGGCGTCTGGCCGACTGCATCGATCGCACGTTTGGCACCGGCCTTGGCCAGATGCGCGGCTATTGCGGACACGAGGAGATCGAACTCGCCCTGATACGCCTGTATCACGCGACAGGGGAGGCGCGTTACCGGGACCTCGCCGCATATTTCATCGACGAGCGCGGCCGCGAACCCGACTGGTTCGAGGTCGAACGCAAGGCGTGCAACGAAGCGCCGAAGCCCGGAGCCGACGTCTGCTACTACCAGGCGCACAAGCCGGTGCGCGAACAAACCGAGGCCGAGGGGCACGCGGTGCGGGCGATGTACCTCTACACCGGCATGGCCGATGTCGCGGCGGCGACCGGCGACGAAGCGCTCCTGGCGGCTTGCCGGCGACTCTGGGAAAGCGTCACGCGACGCAAGCTCTACGTCACCGGCGGCATCGGCAGTTCCTGGGCGGGCGAGATGTTTACCGGAGATTTTGATCTGCCCAACGAGCGCGCCTATTGCGAAACATGCGCGAGCGTGGCGCTCGTCTTCTGGGCGCACCGGATGCTCCTGGCCGACGGCGACGCGGCTTATGCGGAAGTGATGGAGCGGGCATTGTTCAACGGCGCGCTCGCGGGCATGTCGCTCGACGGCGAGAAATTTTTTTACCAGAACCCGCTCGCCTCGCACGGCGGACATCACCGGAGCGAGTGGTTCAGGTGTGCGTGTTGCCCGTCCAACCTTTCGCGTCTGCTCGGTTCCCTCGGAGGCTACATCGGGACGCACGGCGAAGATTCCCTCTCGATCAATTTCTACATCGGCGCGGAGCTTGATTTCACGCTGGGCAACGGCGTCCGGGGCACGCTCCGGCAATCCGGCGACATGCCCTGGGGCGGCGATGTGCGGCTGGCGCTGTCGCTCGCCGATGCCGGGAGGGCGGGGCAGGGGAGCGAATGGGAACTGCGCCTGCGTATTCCGGAGTGGAGCGGGGAATTCCGGGTTCGCATCAATGGATCGGATACGGAATTCAAAACTGGAAACGGTTACGCCTGCCTCCGGCGGACCTGGCGGGATGGCGATGCGGTCGATGTCACGCTGTCGTTGCCGGTATTGCCGATGGAAAGTGATCCCCGCGTGCTCTCCAACGCCGGCCAGATCGCGCTGCAGCGCGGTCCGTTTGTTTACTGTATCGAGGATGCGGATTTTTCGTCAGCCGGAGGCAGTGTGTACGACGTGGCGCTGCCGGCGGATGCGGACGCATCGTTGCGGGCGCGTTTCGACGGTGACCTGCTCGGGGGCATCACGATCATCGAGGGCAGCGCGCTTGCCGGGTCGGGCGCCTCGCGGGAGGGGCGGGAGGGGCGGGAGGCAAACAGGCTGTACCGGCCCGCCGCCGCGCGTCCGCAGGCGAGGCGCGTGCCCTTCCGGGCGATCCCGTACTTTGCCTGGGACAACCGCGGGCCTGGCGTCATGCGCGTGTGGATACCCAGGATGGCCACCACATGATCAATGACCGGCTGATGCCTGGAGAAGAATGCTCCATTATATCCAGCGGCGTGAACGGAGCCGACCGGCGGTTGCAGCTTTCCTGTGCAGTTACCAGCTGACGTTACGCAGCACCCCATGTAGGGGCTTCGCTTGCGAAGCCCGCGAGGACCTGACCACAACGGGAGATACGCCAATACTGACCGCCTGGCGCGGGCGTCGCTACGTCCGATCCGCGTAACATCAATCAGTAAAAATGAATTTCCGGAACTTCCCTCACGTTTCTTCCGCTGACGAAAATCACGGTTCCGCCGACGCGTTTTTCGCAGTCGAGGCGCTTTCCGTAGTTGCGGTGGTATTTTTTCCCGCATCGTCCGGCGGACGGTAGCGCGTGAGCAGGCCGACAGCCGTGCCGACAGCCACCTTGACCTCGAAACGCACCGGCAGGCGCTGCTCGTCGCGCGCCAGCCATACGCGGATGCTCCCGCCGCGTTTGAAAATACCGCGCGGATTGGTCTCCATTTTCGGAATCACCAGCAGTGCCTCCTGCTCGCCCGCGGTGGCGGTGGCGATTTTTTCGTAACCCGTCGCATGCAGCGTCAGCGGGTAAATGTGGTTGTCGAAAATCACATGGATGACACGTGTGTCCCCCGGTTGCGG
>JAISAX010000339.1 GCA_031266495.1 Opitutaceae bacterium | reverse complement strand
GGGGGGGGCTTCGGCGGCGGTTTCGGATTCGGCGGAAGCAACCGGGGCGGTGGTTTCTTCCTCGGTTTCGGCAGCGAGACGTCGGGCCGCCTGTTCGTGAAACCGCGCCAGGATCGTCTGGATTTCCTTGGTGGAAAGTGGCTGGCTGGAGGAGAAGAGAAGTGCCTTGAGCACCAGTTTCAGGTTGAAAGCCATGCGAGAAAGAAGGGCGGGAAACAAGGGGCGCTCTCCCGGTGAAGCAATCTTGAAAAGGAAACGCGGCACCGCCGGGCCAACAAAAACCCGCCGGTGAAAAAAAACCGGCGGGGTGAAAGGGTGCCAGACTGCTGACGGGCTCAGTAGTCGTTGGCGGTGATCAGGCCCCAGCCTAGCGAAACCTGGGTGCCGCTCGGGTTGCCCATGTCGCCCCAGAGCTCGTTGACGTTGGCGTCGATTGTCGTCGGGCTGGCGCTCTGCCAGTAACCGGTTTTCACGGTAACGAGACCTCCCAGGACGTCGGTTGTGCGGCCTGTGCGGGTCTGTTGCGTGGCGCATCCGGAGAGCGAGACGATCGCAATACAGAGGCCGAGAGACAGAAGGGCTTTGGATTTCATAGGGGAGAACGAATGACTTGAAAGGCGGACGTTGGGAACCGTTTCGGGCTTTGGCAAGCAGGAGTTTTTTTAAATGCGGGATTTTGCGGTTTCTCCCCCCTTCCCTCCCTTCCCCCTCCCCCCCCCCCCCCCGGCTCAGGCGCGCCCGGTTTCAGGCCGGAGCAGCCCGGCTTGCCAGGGTAGCAGGATTTCCCCGATCCGCACAGGGTCACGGGCGATTTGCACGAGTTGGGAACGGTTGGCGATGAGTGTGGGCTCGATGTCGAGTTTCGCGGCAACCTGGTCGCGGATGGTTTTGAAGCGGTCCTGCCGGGCGGTTTCCTCGACGGACAGCGAGGCGCGCTCGGTGCGCGGACGGCGCGGGAGGGTCTGCGGGTCGCGCGCGTGGCCGGCGCGGACCGCCGCCGCCAGTGTAGGCGCGAGCCGGGCGTGGCGTTTGCCGAGGTTGATGGTCGCGAGGATGGCACCGGGGGCGTCGCCGCGTTCGGCGGCCTGGGCCATGCGGGCGAGCATGTCGTTGTTGCAGACCTTGAAGGGGGGCACGTCGAGTTTTTCGGCCCACTCTTCCCGCCAGTGCCAGACGGCGTGCAGGGTGCCCAGGCCGCGTCCGCGAAGGCGATCGGCCGGACCGATGCGCCAGGCGAGTTCGTCATCGTCCGGGAAACCGAGCGCGCCGGATTCGATCTGGCGCCGGCATTGCTGGTCGAGCCATTCGAGCCGGCCGAGGCGGGCGAGTTCGCGGGTGAGGATGTCGCGCAACCCGAACAGGTGCCACACGTCGAGCGAGGCGTAGTCGAGGAGCCGGGCGGTGAGGGGGCGCCGGGACCAGTTGGCTTTCTGGCTGGCTTTGTCGAGTGTGACGCCGAAGTGGTCGGAGAGGAGCGCGGCCAGACCGATGCGTTTGCGGTTGAGGAGCTGGGCGGCCAGCATCGTGTCGAACAGGCTTTTCGGGCGGAATGCGCAGAGGTCGTGCAACAGGCGCAGGTCGAAATCGCTGCCGTGCATGACGAGGTGTTTTTTCGAGAGCTTTTCCCAGAGCTGCGCGAGCGGCAACGGGGGCATCAGGTCCACGAGGTAAACATTGCCATCGACGAGAAATTGCAGGAGGCACACCCGCGTGTGGTAATGGTACATGTTGTCGGCCTCGGTATCGAGGGCGACCTCGTCCACGCGGTCGAGCGCGGCGAGGAGCGGCGCGAGTTGCGCGGGCTGGTCGATCAACTGGATAGACGGCGGACGGGCAGGGATTTTTACTCCGAGCATATAGCGGAGGCGATGTGGAAGGATGCGTGAAAACAGGCGCTTGGGCATCGAATGGTTTATGAATGATCCGGGAGGGTCAACCGGTCGCGGAGGGGACCCCGCCGGTCGGCACGGGGAAGAGCCATTAGCAAAATCCCGTCCGAATCCAAGCCTGCGCTTTGAGCAAGGATTTTTCTGTTACAAACCCTCCACGCTCTCGGGCAATTTCTCCTGCTGGGTGCGCCGGGTTTCCTCGCGCTGCTTTTCAGTTTCCGTCTTCCGCTTCTCGAATACGGCCTGGTCGAACTTCACGTTGAAAATGATCAGGATGTTGTCCTGCACCTTGGCCCGCAGCCAGGGCGCGCCGTCGCGGACCAGTTCATACCCGTAACCGCCAAAACTGTTTTCTCCGGCAGCCCCTTTCTCGACCTTGGCCCAGGGCTGGTCGCCGCCGCGGTTGAGGTTGAGGATGGCCTTGACCTCGAAATCGTTGAGAGCGACGCCCACCCTCTGGTAGGTCTCCAGCACCGAAACGCCCCGGAAATAGCACACCTGCACGCGCCAGCCTTCCTCGGCGTTGATCCGCTGGCGCACGGCGGTTTTCCAGTAAGCAACGTCGCGCGTCCCTTCGGGGAAATACGGCTGCAGGGCCGTCAGCGGATTGCTTCTTTCCGCCCGCTCGCGCTCGCGGGGTGACATGTTTTTCGGCCACGCGGAAAACACCTTGCCGACGCCTTCGCGCAACATCCGGCCTTCGATCTGGCCCTGCGTCTCCCCGATACGGGCCTGCGCGGCCAAGGCTGTCGCCAGCGCGGCAATGAACGGCACGGAAAACCGGGGTGTGAGGAAGCACATGGCGTGCATCCTGTTGGGCGGATTGCCCGAACTCCACTCAAAAACGTCGGGCAACCTCGCAAAAACTGCCGGCCGGCTGCGAGTTCCCGGGCCTGGCCGCCCGCCTGGCCGCCGGCCGGTGCGCATCGCCGAGGTTTTTCCGAAAATCTCCTTGCATCGCGAACGACCATTCCGTGTCTTCTTCCCTTTATTTTTATGAAAGCGACCATCAAAACCCAAGGTCAGCAGTTCGCTGTTTCCGAAGGCGATATTCTTATCGTGAACCGTTTCCCTGACACCGAAGCGGGCGCCACCGTCGAGATCACCGATGTGCTGTCAGCGGGCGAAGGCGAAGCCTTCAAGGTCGGCACGCCCACCCTCGCCGGCGCCAAGGTCACGGCCAGGATTCTCGAGAACAAGCGCGGCGACAAGGTCATCGTATTCAAGAAAAAGAAGCGCAAGGGTTATACCCGCAAGCGCGGCCACCGTCAGGAATTGTCCGTCATCAAGATCGAGTCCATCTCGGCCTGAGGCATACCCGCCGCCGCCGGACACACCTGTCATCATCCAGCAACCCGTTTAACTATAAAAAAGGAGACATCCAGCCATGGCGCATAAAAAAGGTGCAGGCTCAACCAGCAACGGACGCGAGAGTCACTCGAAGCGTCTCGGCGTGAAGAAATTCGGCGGCCAGACCGTCGTCGCCGGCAACATCATCGTCCGCCAGCGCGGCAGCAAGCTGCACGCCGGCAAGCACGTCGGCATCGGTCGCGACTGGACGCTCTTCGCGCTCAAGGACGGCACCGTCCAGTTCGACAAGGCGCACCGCAAGGTGAACATTGTCGAGGCAGGGGCCTGACACACACACACCGCGAGACGCACGCGCAAGCGTGCTTGCGATCCGCATTTTCGACGCCGGGCCTGGTCGCCCGGCATTTTTTTTGCTTTGCCCAGACCGTTACTTCGGGTCGCATGAAGCCAGAGTCACCGCCCATCCCCCCTTCCCGTCATCATGCCTGATCGTCTGCAACATCTCCGCCGGCAAAAATTCCTTCTGGAGGAACACCTCGCATGGCTCGACCGGGAGATCGCCGTCGCCGAGGGCAAGGATCCGGCCGATGTCCCCGTCATTGCCGTCCATCACACCCCCTCGGGCACGGCTCATCAGCCGCACGAGACGTTGGGCGAACCCGAGCCGCCCGGCACCGCCAAGGCGATGGCGCGGGCCGAGGAAATCATCACCCGGCACAAAATCGCCCAGGCCTCCGCACCCGACGACGTGCGCCGCGGTTGCCTGCTGCTGGTGGTTCTCGGTATCACCGTGCTCGCCATCAGCGCGCTGTTGCTCTGGCAATTCGGGCCGCGCCGGTAGGCACGTCCGCGCTTCGCTAATGCAGAATGCAGAATGGACCCAAACGGCATCGCCCTTGCGACTCCGCCGGTCCGGCATTCTTCATTCTTCATTCTGCATTCTTCATTGGACTGGTTTCCTTCACCGCCTGCGCAACGCCTTCCAGTTCCCCTCCGCCTCGCGGACGGCAACCGGCGCTTCCGTGACAAACGCCCTCCACCCTTCCACGGCCGATCGCCCGGTGCGGAGCCGGAGCGGAAAATCCGATCCGAACACCACCTGCTCCGGGCGGCAGGTTCGTCCGCTCATCAGCCAGGCGTCGCTCCCGTAAATGAGCGGAGCCGCCGCCGTATCCACCCACACGTTCGGATACCCGCGCACCTGAAATCCGCCGCCCCAGTGCGCCAGCAGGAAACGCGTTTCGGGAAACCCGCGCGCCAGCGTCGCCACATCCTCCCGGGGGGTCACGATCCGGCCCGGATAAGGGCGGCTCAGCGGATCGGTCACATGCACGCACACCGGCCAGCCCCGGTCTCCCGCCAGCCCCAGCGCAGCCACCAGCGCCGGATGCGTCACCGGCACATCCTGCGAATGCGGCGAAAGTTCCCCCAGTCCCGCCAGGCCCTCGTCGCGAGCGCGGCGCAGTTCGGCCAGCACCGCGGCCTCCCCCGCCCCGGGGTGAAAGGTCGCGAACGCCTCCAGCCGGTCCGGGTGCTGCCGCACGCACTGCGCATAAAAACGGTTCTGCCAGGCGCAGGTTTCGGGATGTTCCCAGTACCACCCCTGCAAGACCGCCCGATCCACCCCGGCATCATCCATGGCTTGCAACAGGGTGCGGAGCGAAGGGAACTCCTGGACGCCCTCGCCGCTCGCCCGCCGCCGCCGCGTGGCCAGCATGGCCCAGTGCGTCTCGCCGTGCGCCACCGCCCAGCCGGCGGGATCGCGGTTAAGCTCGTCGGGATAGAGATGAACATGGGCATCGACAATCGGCATGTGTGCAAGACTACGCGGTTCGTGCGCCCGTCCGCAAAGCGGCAAAATTTCAGTTACATCCGAGGACCGGGGAACGATGATTTTCAGCCTTTCCGTCCCCTGGTTCCGGCTGTCAACGTCGTCCAGCCTTGCCGAAGGCATCGGCCTGGGGCTGCCCGCCTCCGCGCTGCTCGCCCGGCGGCCTCACCCGCATGTCATCCTCCGCCCGTAACGTCCAGTCCAGCCCTCCGCCACCCGGTCCGCCACCCGACCCCGCCGACACCTCCCCGCCCGCAGGAAACCCGGGCAACCATCACGATGCCGGCAGCGGCGGGCAGGCCGTGAAGTTTGCCGCCCTGATCGACGCCCTCCAGCACGGCCCCGGCGCCGTGCGCGCGCTCGCCGGCAGCGGCAAGGGCGAACGTCCTGTCCACGGCACCACGCTCTACCTCGCCACCTGCGCCCTCGATACCCGCTACGGACCCTTCCGTGCCTACGTCTTCCAGGATATCGCCGACAAGCACTACGTCCTCGCCCTCACCCACGGCGACATCTGCGGGGCGAAGGAACTGCACACACGCATCCATTCCTCATGCGTCACCAGCGAAACCCTGCGCGGTTGCGATTGCGACTGCGTACAACAACTCGAAGGCGCCTTCCGTGTCATCGCCGGGAAAGGGCGCGGCATCCTCTTTTACCTGATGCAGGAAGGCCGCGGCGTCGGCTACTTCGCCAAGGCCCGCGACCGCATGCTCGTGCAGGCCTCGCTCGACCAGGTGTCCACGTTCGACGCCTACGCGTCGATGGGCCTGGCCAAGGACCACCGCAACTACGAAAATATCTCCCACATCTGCCACCTGCTCGGCATCACCGCGTCGTTCGTTGTCCTGACCAACAACCCCGAAAAACTCTCCGCGCTCCGCGCCCAAGGCATCAAGGTGGCCGGCAGCGAACCGCTGGAATTCGAACCCGGCCCCTTCAATCTCGCCTACCTCACCTCCAAGGCCGCGAACGGCCACCGGCTCAGCCGCCCGGTCGCCAGCCGCGTCCGCCGCGCCCTTCCGCCCGAGCCGGTCACGCCCTTCCGCCCCCATGCGCTGGCCGACGCCCGCCGCTTTATCCACGCGGCGAGCTACTTCCTGCCGATGACGCCGGTCGGCGACGACATTCTCCTCACCGCCGACCAGTTTCGCCAACTCTTCAGCCAGCACGCGATCGAACGCTGGATGAGCGGTCCGCAGCCACTCGTCCGCGAATACCGCCGCATCCGGGGCAACCGCTATTTTGTCCGCATCCATGCCGACAACCTCGCCGCGTTCAAAAAGCGCGAACCCGGGCACCCCCTCACCGCGCTCCTGACGACCCCCTGGTGGTTTCGCGTGCACGCCTACTACGATATCGTCACCAATCAGGACTGGGTGGTGCTCACGCACGGCAAACCCACCGCCGACGACGCGCCGGTCGTGCGCCTGCACAGCGATTCCATCTTCGACCGCTTCCCGCTGCGCGCCCCCGGCAACCGCGACAAGCTCAAGCAAGCCGCGAAACACATCGTCAGCTACGGCACCGGCGTCATGCTCCTCCTCCACAACGACGGACGCGGCGCCGGTTTCGGCGCGCACGCCACCGACCGCATGATGACCGAAACGGGCGTCGTCCACTCCTCCGACGACGCCTGCCGCCTCCTCGCCGTCGCGTACGACAGCCGCGACTACGACGCCTCGATCATCCTCCTGCGCCACCACCTGCCCGGCAACCGCACCCAGATGGTCATGAACTCCCCGGAAAGCCTCGTCAGGAAACCCGAATACGCCGAGGCGCTCAACCGCCACCACATCAACGTGGACAAATGGATCTTCCTCGAAGACGCCCCGCCCGCATGACGCCATCCCGGACCGGCTGGCGCCCGCCCCCCGCCGGCCCGCCCCCCGGCCCGTCGGGCGCATCTCAAAAGCATCTGCTCTACAGAAATTACAGTAGAGTAGAGAGGGGGCCAGAAGCCGCCCTTTCCCTCGTCAAACCGGACGAGCGGATTTCCCGCATCCGGCTTACGCCATAAGATTCAGGCGAAGCATTCACAGGACCTCCAGTCCAAGGTTATGAAGGTGTTCGTAGAGGCTGATTCCCTCCGGGAGTTTATACCCGCGTTGACTGCGCCGTTTGAGGACGCCTGCCAGTCGTTGTCCGACCTGCCAGTTCAACCGCCGATATGCCCTGCGGGGGTGCCCTTGGTTGTAATACGCTTTCCAGCCTCTGTAGTGCGTGTTGGTTCTTTCTATCGTTTCTTTCAGCGGTTCTCTGTTGTGACTTGTAGTGATGTTTTCCCTCAGCCAGTCGCTTTGCTTGCGCATCGCTTTCTTCGAGGGGTATTGCCTCCACCATTTGCGGTCTCTTCCGCACAGGTCTCGCTCCAGCCGGCGGCTGTATCCAAGGAAGTCCACTGTCTGGCCCTCCTGGGTCGCCTTGATCACCCGGGTCTTCTCCCGGTTGATCGTCAACCCAAGCCAGCTTTCCAGTTTCTCTTCGCACCATCCTACGATTCTTCGCCCCATGTATCGGGCCATCACTACAAAATCGTCGGCATAGCGCACCAGCCGGGCCTTCGCAAACTGCGCGGGTCCGTCTTTCCGGTGGAAGGCTTTGTCAAACCAGTGAAGGTAGATGTTCGCCAGCAATGGCGAGATCACTCCGCCTTGCGGCGTCCCTTCCTTTCCACGTCTCGGCGGGCCTTCCGACCCGTCCTTGGTCGCTTCTCTTACTGGCGCTCTCAGCCACGCCCGGATCAGCGCAAGCACGCTGTCGTCCACCACTCTCATTCTCACGCATCGCATCAGTTTCCCGTGCGGTATCGTGT
This sequence comes from Opitutaceae bacterium, assembly GCA_031266495.1. The sequence goes on along the minus strand of JAISAX010000339.1, from coordinate 456 downwards.
CGAAGTAGCCTTTCAGGTCGGCGTCGTGGACTTCCGTTCGTCCGGCTTCCAGGTTCTCCTTGATCGCTTTAAGCGCTCCTTGCGCTCCTCTTCCGGGCCTGAACCCATGGCTGCTCTCAAGGAAGTCCGCCTCGAAGATCGGCTCCAGTATCATCATTACCGCTGTCTGCACCACCCGGTCCCTCACTGTCGGGATGGTGATTGCGGCCCGCAAGCAGGTACCCTGTTTTGGCGCCCGTCGCCTTGTGGACGCCTTTGATCTGGCCGGTGGGCAAGGGCGCCGTGCATCGCATCGTGCGCGAGGCCGGGCTGATTCGTCTCCAAAACCTATGCCACTCTCGCCATCACACGCATGCTCCACCACCTGCGCGACCATGGCGTCCCTCTGGCCCAGGTCGAAGTCCGCACCGACCTGGGCTCCGAGTTCGACGGCGACACCGTCCACTACCGCCCTGA
>JAISAX010000278.1 GCA_031266495.1 Opitutaceae bacterium | reverse complement strand
GTCAATGGACGCCTGCTTCAACGGGAAGGCGACTTCGATCAGGCGCTTGTCGTTCATTTCCTTGCTCATGCGGCGTCTCCTTTTTTCTTGCGCGCCGCTTTGGGCTTGCCGACGGATTTGGTAGCTGGCGTCTCCAGCGTCTTGTCGCCCGACACGGGTGGTAAGGCCGCCAGCGCCGCGCGTTCTCGCGCCATCTGCACGGCACGATGCAACTGCGCCTGCAAGACCTTCATGTCGGGGATGTGCGCCAGATATTCCGCCACACGGATATTGGAAACACCCAAGTCCATCAGTTCCACTTGCTCGGCCCCGGCGCTGGCGCACAGGATCAGGCCAATGGGCGGCGCTTCGTCTGCCGGGCGGTCGTGCTTGTCCAGCCAGCGCAGGTAAAACTCCATCTGCCCCTTGTGCGCGGGCTGGAACTCTTCCAGCTTCAACTCCACGGCGACCAGGCGCTTCAGGTGGCGGTGATAGAACAACAGATCGAGATAAAAATCCTTGCCATCCACCACGATGCGCTTTTGCCGCGCCACAAAGGCGAAGCCCGCGCCCAGTTCCAGCAGGAACCGCTCCATCTCGCGCAGGATGGCGTCTTCCAGATCGCGTTCGCTGTAGTCGTGCGGCAGGCCCAGAAAGTCGAGCATGTAGGGGTCGCGGAACACAAGCTCGGGCGTCATCTGGCCGCCCGCGCGCAAATGGCTGATCTCCGCCCGCACCACGTTTTCTGGCTTTTTGGCGATGGTCGTGCGCAGGTACAACTGGCTGCCGATGCGCTCTCGCAGGGTGCGCACGCTCCAGCGTTCCATCCGGCACAGTTCGGCGTAATACTCCCGCTCCAGCGGCTGCCTGAGCGGCAGGATTTCAATGAAGTGGCTCCAGTTCAATTGTGTCGCCAACGGCGACACAATGGCTTCGTCGGGGAAGACCTCGGCGAACTTGGCCATGCGGGTCAGCGCCGACACGTTGAATCCCTTGCCGTAGTCCTTCACCAATTCTTGCGACAGTGTCGCAAGAATCTCCTCGCCATAGCCTGCACGCCCACCTTTCAGCACCTCACGCCGGATACGCTGGCCGACGTGCCAGTAAAGCATGGTCAGCGTGGCATTGGCGGTCTGCGCCACGTGTTGGCGCGCAGCCTCGATCAGGCCACGCAGTTCGGTAAGCAGGGCGTCGTGCGGCTTCGGTTGGGCGGCTGGGCATTTTTCTTTCATTGTTTTTCCTTCTTCAACGCAGCGTCGAAGCCCAGCAATTCTCGGCTGACACGGTGCAAGGTAATTTCGCCACGGGTTTCTCGCCCGCGATCCGTAAAGTAATCGCCGCTCAGGCGCGCTTCCTCCGAATCGGCGGTTATCGCCAACATGCAGACGCCGCGATGCGCGTGCATCGTCGGCACCGCGAGGTTCCTCGACTCGGAGACGTATTCGTACTTCAACCCGACATCGCCGGGCTGGTATCGTAGCGAATAGATCGTTTTGCGCCGGAAATGCGACGGCGCTTTTGCTCTTTTGGGGTTTGGTCACCGGAGTTTTTCTGGTGTGCGATGTGCCGGCGGGCGCGTCGGCTTGTTTCGATGGAGCGGATTTATTCGTTATCACTGTTTTCCCCTTCATCTCGCCAAACCGGCAATGCCTCCCATTCCTGTGGAAAACCCATCGCGTGCATATCTATAGCATGCCTCGCCAGCAACTCCTTCAGGCGGAGCTTCCAGTGATGGTGCGGGCTGATGCAATCCATGATCCACGCCATGACCGACAAGGTATTGTAGATACGCTTGCTCTTCTGGTTCAGACTCTCCGCCAAAATTTCTGGACGGCGAGACAACTTGAAGGCGAAGGTAAACTCACGGTTCCACAGGCGGGCATGATGCGGTCGAGCTGCTGCTCAAAACTGAGGGGAGGCTTGTTGAAAGGCTCTTTCATATCAACGAGCCACCCAAAAAAGCAACCCCCCATGGTGCGCATCGTGGAGAGGCGTGGGGGGTGTTGTTGTGGCGGATTATAGACGACACAAAAGCATCCTGTAAAGAAAAAACAAACACTTCACTGCCCCACTCATTCATGGAAAAGGGGAATTTCGTCCTTGGCGCAATATGGATGTGCTTGTACTTCAAGGCAGGCATGATCGCACCTTGAAGTAACCACGTTTCCAGTTGGTTTTCAGGGATCGCCATGTTTCCTCCTCACTCCGACGCGCTGCGCACGATGTCGCCATAACCGATCACGACGCTGCCGCGCGCCTTGGCGATCAGCTTGGCGAAGGGGTCTTGCACCCGGAACAGCCGGGGCTGCTTGCCGCCGCAGTCGAACACCGCGTACAGCCAATATTTGTCGCGCAGGTTGCAGGCGCGCGCCCATTCGTTCTCGGTCAGCTCGATTTCCCCGACGCCCACGCGACCCTTGACCTCGATCCCGCGCTCCTCGCTCTTGATGCCTATTCGGTCCCGGTGGACGATCCGGATGGCAAGTTCCAGCTCGTTATTGACTTTCTCAATGGACACCAGATTGATATCAATTGCACAAATGACTCCGTTCTTGCCAGCTTTGCCGCCGCTCTCAAACTGCCGTCGCTCGCCTCTCTCGCCGCGGCCTCAATTTCATCTCCGCTTTCCCCGTCCAACTTTTTCGATCGGCTTTCCCGTTCCGTGTCCGTCTCCGACGATCTCGCTCCATACAAGGACTTTCTGACCGCCAACCTCCCCGCGCTCCTCCAAAATCCCCAAATCTTCAACCTGCCATTCGACCTCACCCAGCAC
>JAISAX010000233.1 GCA_031266495.1 Opitutaceae bacterium | reverse complement strand
TCATGATTTTGTCTGGAAAAATATCAAGAAAATGCATATTTTTCGGTCGAAAATATCATCATGTATAGCAATAAGTTATGCATTTATTCCATTTGATTTAATTTTAAACACGTTCTAAGGGCGCAGATAGTTGGCGACGGTATAAACCGTTCCACTCCGCTGCTCCGGCGGTTGGGCGGAAAAATCTTTGAAAAACTGCCGTTCGGCGGCGGCGGCATCGCCGGTGGTCTTGTCGAGCGCAGCAATCAGTTCGGCAGTGTCGGCGGAGTTACAGATGGCGTTGTGGACATTGTCGAGCGTCACCAGCAAACCGGCGGCGTCGAGCGCCTGCATCGCGTGGGTAATGACGTCGCGAGCCGACTCCTTGAAAAACGTCTGCCCACCCCGCTGGCCGGCGGCGGAGGCGGTGTCGACGATGATCTTGGCATACGTCCCCCACGGGATCGAACGGTCAGCGAGCACGTTCATTTTCAGCGGCGCGTTCCATTTGCCAGAAGGAATATGCGGAGGCCGGACGCGGATCAGGCGCAAGCTGTCCTCCTGCCCGAGGGCGCGGGCGATCTCCGAGAGCGGTTTCCAGAGCGCACCCATTGAATCCACCGCCAGGATACCGGTGGACGGCAGCGAGGAGCGCAACCCGTGGACAATGGGCACGACCGTCCGCGCGGTCTTGCCGGTCCCGGTGCTGCCGGTGATGAAAAAATGACAGCACGCTTCATCGCGTTTCCATTCCAGTCCCCACAAGCGAAGCACGACGTTGTCATGTCGCGGAGGCGATAAAAGCAACCCGAAGGCAATCCAGACGGCGAGGCCCAAGCCGATCACCGGAAGCCAGAACCCGGCAGGCGGCGGCAGAGTCAGGCGAGCGGCCACCGCTCCGCTTACGCAAAGCATAACCATGATCACGCTGGAGACACGCCCGAGCGTGCTCATGGCCCGGACAGACCGAGAACCAGCGCGGCCACAAAACCGAGCCCCAGGCCGATGACCAAAGCGGCCAGTGTTTCCCGCTGCCGCGAGCGGCCCACGGTGTCATCCGCTTGTTTTACGACTGCGGCCAGCGCCTGCTCCCGAGCCTGAAACGCAGCCAGCGGCGCACGCAGTTCCTCCCCGAGTTGTTCGGAGACCAAGGCGGGCCGTTTGTCCAGCGCCTCCCGCAACGCGACAAGATGCGCGGCCAGCCCGTCAGCCGATTCCGATACCTTGCCTGCCTGTTCAAGCCGCGTGTCGATGGCGGCCTGCAAAGCCATGCTGGCTGCTTTCAACCGGTCTTCGCCACTTTCGATCCGCTGCCAGTGCCACACGATGAGCTGAAACACCGGGTCGCGCGGATGCAGCTTATATTCCGATACGACCCAGCGCAGGTCGTCGGGCAGCGTCTCCGGATCGAGCAAATCGAGTGGCTTCACGATTATGGGACAAGCAAGCGCCCGGCCTTGCCAAACTCGGCCGCCATCCGATCATGGAAGCGGACGCAGCGGGAGCAGTCGAGCAGATGCAGCGTTTCCGCCAAACGCCCCCGCCCCACGGTGAGGTTGGCGCGTTGCAACCGGTTGCGGGTGATTTCCGCCAGACAGGGAACGTCGATTTCGACGGCTCCGAAACCGGCCAGCGTCTGGCGGGAATTGCTGGCCATATAAAGGTCGAGGTGCTCGCCATCGCGCAGGTTGCGCGCCACCAGCCAGCGGACGCGGTCGCCCCAGGTGTCCAGCAAGTCGGCGATCTGCGAGTTCGCGTCCTTGTCGTCCACGGCCACAAGCAGGAAAACGATCAATAAATCCAGTTCGGGTTGCATTTCCACGATCCGGCTCTCTTCCAAATATTGCCGGATTTTGATCCCTCCGGCCGCGCGGCTGTCGGCCAGCGCCACGTCGGCCTGACCAAGCGCCTCGATCAACCGGTCCAGGACGCCGAGTTTATCGGCATCCACATCGGTGTCGATAAACTCCGCCTCCGGCACATAGCGGCTGAAAGTCGAGTTGGCATGATCCAGATCGAAAGCGCGGACGTTGACGTCGTGATCGAGCAGGTAGTCGTAAAGCAGGGTCACAATAAAACTCTTGCCGATGCCGCCCTTGTCCTGCGGGCAAAGGATCAGACGCTTCAACGGCCATGCCCCCGAACCAGCAGGTGGATTGTCAGGTGATGGTGCCGGGTTAGTAGTCATCGCGAGCGATTTTGGGGCCTCGGCGACCATCCGCCGAAGACGGACGCACCGGGGTTTGGCCTGGGGTGGAGGATGGCTCGGTCGCTGCCGGCCGACGGTTCTCCTTGTGAAAGGTTTCTCTTCGGATACGGGCGATCTCGGTCAAAGGACAATGTTTGCGGCAAAAGGCTCCGACCGAGGAACCCGAGATGTGGATGCCCTGTGGTTTCAAAAAACCGGCGATTTGTTCGTAACTGTAGTTTCTGGCCCGGAAAACCATGATGGCATCACGAATGGGAAGAAGTCGGCTGGGGTGAACCGGCTGGGTTTCAAGCCGGTTGGCAAAGTCCAGCACCCGTCTGGACAGGTCGGTGTTCATGGAAAACGTCATGGCATTATTTAGTGTCGTAGTCAATAATAAAATCAGACATTAACATTGACCATGAGGGTTCGTATGATTTTTTGAAGAGTAGATTCCATCAGCCGACTGCCTGTGGACAAGCATCCGACTGTCGGCATGCAGTCGGCAGCCTCCTAGCAAAAGCTAGGGGTGGCGTGTCCAGGTTGTAATAAGATAAATCTCGGCCATTTGAGATCCAGTCAGTTCTCTTTGATACGGCAATATGAGTAAGTTTACGAGGTAACTTTACTTCATAGCTCATGGCTGTATTTTTTGTTAAGTGGGTTTCCTGATGTGTCTATTTGAGGTATTAATTTCAATTGGACTCTGTTTTTGGGCGGTTGCGTTTTGGAGATTTGGAACGCTTTTTTTCTTTGTTCTGATGCCGCTTTTTTTGAGGAACATCACTTCCTATGGCATGGGTTTTCTCTTTTTCGATTGGCCCTGTTTTTCGGATCAATTCCATTTTTCTTGACTTTTCGTAGTTAAGGCTTCAACGATTGAAACATGATCCGATTCGACAAACCCTGCGTCAACGTCAGCGGTGCTCTCGAATACTTCCGTGAGCACATGAAACTGGGCGACTACCTGAGCGAAGGCAGCCGCGCAGAGATGCTTTGGGTCGGCCAGGGATCGGACCGGCTGGGATTGTCGGGCGTCTGTCGGCAGGATGACTTCGAGAGGCTTTGCTCGGGGCGACATCCGGCAACAGGCGAAAGCCTTCTGGCCAGGGACAAAGGAAACAAGCGGCGAGTCGGTTTTTTCGGGCAGATTTCGCCGCCCAAGGATGTTTCGGTTGCGTGCCTGGTGGGAGGAGACAGCCGCATAGCTGTCTGGTGGACCGAAGCTGTTCGGGAAACCCTGCAAGAGATCGAGGCCGTCACCGCCACGCGCGTGCGCTTGGGCGGACTCAACGATGATCGGACAACGGGCAACATGGTGGCCGCCGTGGTCACGCACGAAGCCAACCGGGCGCTTGACCCGCAGCTTCATACCCATGTCTGCATCATGAACGTGACCTGGGACGATCAAGAAAACCGCTGGAAGAGTGTGCAGCCCTCCGCCTTCTATCGGCATCAGGGATTCTTCCGCGAGGTCTGCTACAACCGTCTGGCCGTGCGGCTGCGCGCGGCGGGCTACGAACTGGAGCGGGTTCGCGGAATCGGGTTCACCATAAAAGGGTTTCCCGAGGCGTTGAGGGAAACGTTCAGCAAGCGCCGCAAGCAAATCCTGGAGGCGGCTGCCGAAGCAGGCATCAGCTCACAGGACGGCTTGCAGATCGTGACCGTGCGGACGAGGCCGGACAAGGTTAGCGCCTCGGCGGACGAATTACGCGAAGACTGGGTCCGGGAAGCCGGCCCGGCCATCGAAGCCGTCCGCGCGGTGATCGCGCAGGCGGACGGCACGCCCAAAACCGTTCTTGATGATGTGCGCCCCCTCGACGCGCTGGTGTCGGCAGAGGAGCATGTCTTCGAGCGGCGATCCGTGGTGGACGAACGGCTGCTGTTGCGTGAAGCCCTGATGGTCGGACGGGGGCAAGTCTCGCTTGAGGGCCTTCGTTCCGCCATCGGCGAACGGGCGGCATCCGGCGAACTGTTGCAAAGGGGCGATGATCTGGCCTCGCGTGAAGGGCTGGAATCCGAAGAAGAGTTTGTCGCGTGGGCGGAAGCGCACCGTGAGGCATGCCCGGCTCTCGGAAAACTGCCCGAGGCCCATGACTTGAGTGAAGAGCAGGCCGTTGCCGTGAAGACCATGTTGCAGTCGCGCTCGCGGGTGACGGTTTTTCAGGGTGACGCCGGCACGGGCAAGACCCACTCGCTCAAAACAGTCGTGGCCGCCATCGAAGAGGCTGGTGTTGGGATAGGAACAAAAGCGTTCGGCTGTGCTCCGTCCGCCGGGGCCACGGATGTGTTGCGTCAGGAACTGACGCCGGAGGCGGCGACGTTGCAGCAAGTGCTGGTCAATCCGCTGCTGCAGGCGCAACTGCGCGGCCAGGTCATCATCGTGGATGAAGCTGGATTGATGTCGGTGCACCAGATGCGCGACCTGTGCCGGCTGGCGAAAACCTACGACTACCGCCTGCTGCTGGTTGGCGACACCAAACAGCACGGATCGGTCGAGGCCGGCGATGCGCTGCGGGCGATCCAGAAGTTCACGAAGGTGCCGGTGGCGCGGCTGACGCAAATCCGCCGCCAGAAAGATCCGGCGTTTCGCGAGGCGGTGGCTGATCTAGCGGCGGGCGATGCCGCCGGCGCGGTTGCCCGCTTCCAGAAGCTGCGGGCGGTGGAAGAAATCCTTAATCCGATCACGCTGTTCCGCAAGGCGGCGGAAGATTACGTGCAGTCGATCCGCGCGGGCAAAAGTTGTCTGGTGGTTTGTCCGGTCTGGGAAGAAATCTGGACCTTCGTCCACGAGGCTCGCGCCAAGCTGAGAGCGGAGGGGATGCTCGCTGTCGAGGAACGCGTGATGCCAGTCACCTCGTCGTTCGGCTGGACGCGCGAGGCGAGTCGCCAGTCAGAAAACTACCATCCGAACGATGTGCTGGCCTTCCATCGTGAATCTGGCGGTTTCGCTGCCGGGAGCTACGCGAGTGTAATCCATCGACGGGGCAAACTGCTCTATGCGCAACGTGAGGACGGCACCGGCGAATGGATCGATCCGCGCAAGATCGGCGGCTTCGACGTGCAGCTTGCCCGGCAATTGTCGGTCGCCGTCGGCGAGCGTCTCCTGATCGAGGCGAACGACAAGTCGGCAAAACTGAAAAACGGTGATCTGATCGAGGTGACCGGCTTCGGCAACGATGGTGCCATCTTACTCAGGGACGGGCGGCAAATACCGTCTTACTTCCGCCAATACACCTACGGGTATGCGACGACTTCCCATGCTTCGCAGGGCAAAACGGTGGATCGCGGCATCCTCGTCATGGGCAATGGCAGTATCGCCTTGGGCAACCTCAAGCAGGCTTACGTGAGCAATTCGCGGTTCCGGGAAAGCCAGATGATCTACACCTCCGACATTGAGGCCGCCCGCGAGGCGATGGGCCGGTATGGCGACCGGCTGCTGGTTTCGGAAGTCATGCCGTCGAAACCTAAACCGGCACAGGCGGACGTTATCTCGACATCGACGTCCGCTCCGCCTCACGCGGGCATGTTGTCGGGTATGTATGGCGGAGTCCGGGCCAGCGCCCGTGTTCTGCTGGGGCGGTCTCCCCGCTTCCCTTCGGCCATCAAGTCCGCTCCGGCAGCGCAGTCATGGGCAAAAGCGGCATGAACTCTTAAATACCACTCACATGAGCCTGAAACATTCGACCGACAAACCCTCGGTCGCGCGTCCCGCTGCGCCCTCATGGGGCCGTCTGGCGAAGGACGGCGAGACCGCACGCGCCCTCTGCTTTTCCATCGGGGAGCGATCCGTTTCGTATCCCGCCGATGCGATTGCCCGCTGGGAATTTTCACCGGGCAACCCCGATACGCTTGTGATTACGGCCGGCCAGGAAACCGTCACGGTCCTCGGTCGCAAACTCATCGTGCTTCGCGACGCGCTCAATGCGGGCCGCCTGCTGGAAGTCACTGTGACGGCAAAACCAATGGCAGGCGACGGCGCGGCGGAAAACGAAACCACCGTTTCGGAAATCCGTTTCGCAGTTGCCCAGTGACGCATCATGGCCAGAAAAGCACCTCGCGATCCGTTCCAACTCGACCTGTTCGAGGCATTGTCGAGCGGGGCGGCAACTCAACCTACTACTGACACCCATCATGAAGACTCTTCTGGCATACGGCAGGATGGCGGAAGCCCACTGGCGCGAGCACCATCCCCGAATGGTGCGGGAACTGGAGGCGCAGGGCAAACTTCAGGAAGCCTTGCTGGAAGCGCAGGAACGGACCATCGACGAAATGGAACGAATGGTTCGCGAGGGGATCAGGCGGGGCCTGACGCCGCAACAGGCGCACGATCAGGCGTGGGAACTGGTGAGGGAGCGTTACATCCTCTTGCCGTCACAAGTCGCGTAGTTGTATCCAACTGGCGGATCACCGATGCCGACAAGGTCGGCGAGGGCTCGCCCAAACAAAAGTTTCGCCAGAACGTCGCGGCCATCGAACTGCTGCGGTGGATTGAATCAGAAAACCGATCCGCGACCGACGCGGAGCGGGCCATCCTCGTCAAATACGTCGGCTGGGGCGGACTGCCGCAAGTGTTTGCCGAGGCCAGCGAGGCACCGCAGTGGCGCAAGGAACAGAAACTCTTGAAAGACCTGCTTCTGCCGGACGAATACCGCTCGGCTCGCGCCACCGTCCTGAATGCCCACTACACCTCGCCGACGGTGATCCGCGGCATGTATGTTGCTCTCGAACGGCTCGGTTTCGGGCATGGCCGTGTGCTCGAACCGGCTTGTGGCCTCGGACATTTTTTCGGATTGATGCCGGAAGCGATGCGCTCCCGGTCCGAACTGACCGGCATCGAAATCGATCCGCTGACCGCCCGGCTCGCCAGCCAGCTTTATCCGCAGGCGGAGATCCGCGCCACCGCCTTTGAGGAGGCGTCGCTGCGGACCAATTATTACGATGTGGCCATCTCCAACGTGCCGTTTGGTGATTACGCTCCGTTCGATCCGAGGCTGAACAAACAAAAGTATCGGATTCACGACTACTTTTTTTTCGCCGCGCTGGAGCGGGTGCGGCCCGGTGGCCTGGTGCTCTTCATCACCTCGCGCGGCACGCTGGACAAACGCCAGTCCGGCCTGCGCGAACTGTTGGCCCAAAGCGCCGATCTCGTCGGCGCCATCCGGTTGCCCAACGATGTTTTCAAACAAAACGCGAACACCGAGGTCACGACCGACATTGTCATCTTGCGCAAGCGGGCGCCCGGCGAGGTGCCGTCGTCCGCCGTTGCATGGCTGGAAACCCGACCGCTGGAAGGCTCCACCTCGTCGGAGGGCGCGGAGGATGCCATCTGGATCAACGAATATTACCATGCCAATCCGCACATGCTGCTGGGCCGGATGCAGCGCGAGGAGCACGGCATGTATGGTCGCAACGAGGTCGGCATGGTGAGCGATGGCCGCGACCTGGTAGAGGCGATGGCGTCGGCCATCGTGCGATTGCCGTCCGGCATCTACCAACCCTTGACCGAAACACAGGCGATGAACGTGCGCCAAACGCTGCCGGTCGCCAACCATATAAAACCGTATTCATATGCCCTGACAGACGAGGGCGCAATCGCCCGTCGCGAGGGTGAAGACCTCGTCGTGCTCACCGGTCTGTCCGCGAACATGGCGCGCCGGATGCGCGGAATGATCCGCATCCGCGATGCCGTGCGCGCCTGCCTGCAAGTGCAGGTTGAAAACCGTCCCGATGATGAAATCACCGCCGCCCGCCTGCGACTGAACCAGGATTACGATCATTTTGTCGGGCAGTTCGGTCCGGTGTCGCAGTCGGCAAACACACGGGCGTTTTGGGGCGACCCCGATCTGCCGCTGCTCCTCTCGCTGGAAAATTTTAACGAGGATACCAAACTAGCGGCGAAAACCGCGATTTTTCATGAGCGCACGATTCAAGCGCGTCAGCCGGTCGAGCGGGTTGAAACCGCCAGGGAGGCGCTGCTCGTCACTCTCAACGATTGTGGCCGCGTCGATCTCGATGCCATGAGTCGTTTGCTCGGGAAACCGACTGATGAATTTTTGCCGGAACTGGCCGGGATGATCTACCTCAACCCGGAAACCGAACGGTGGGAGACTGCCGACGAATACCTCTCCGGCAACGTCCGGAACAAACTGTTTATTGCCGAAGGAGTGGCCGAGGTGAACGCCAAGTATCGTCCAAACGTCGAAGCCTTGCAGTCCGTCCAGCCCACCGACCTGAAGGCGTCGGAAATCGATGCCCGTCTCGGCGCCGTGTGGATTCCGCCCCAGTATATCGAGCATTTTATCCAGGAGTTACTCGAAGTGTCCGGCTCCGACCCGAACTCGTCCGTATCCATCCGCCACGTTTCGCAACTCGGGCTGTGGTCGGTGACGCTTGGCTACTTCGCCAAAAACAGCGTAGGCAACCTTTCCGGGTGGGGAACCGAACGGGTTCCGGCGCACGAACTGATCGAGCACGCGCTCAATCTGCGCACGCCGACCGTTTACGATTTGGACCCGGACAAAAACCGCATCCTCAACGTCACCGCCACGGAGGGTGCTCGGGAAAAGCAGGGCAAGATCAGGGAAAAGTTCGCCACCTGGATTTGGGAGGACGATGCCCGCCGTGAGCGACTCACCGGAATCTATAATCGCTCGTTTAATTCAAACCGCCTGCGCACCTTTGACGGCTCGCACCTGACTCTGTCTGGAGCCAGTCCGACGATCACGCTTCGTCCTCACCAAAAGGCCGCCGTGTGGCGAATTCTGCAAACGCCCAACACCCTGCTCGCCCATGTTGTTGGAGCCGGGAAGTCATTCGTCATGATAGCGGCGGCGATGGAATTGAAGCGGATCGGCCTCGCCAAAAAACCGCTGTTTGCCGTCCCCAATCACATGCTCGGGCAGTTCTCGTCCGAGTTGCTGGCCCTGTATCCAAACGCCAATATCCTCGCGGCCGGCAAGGCGGATTTTGAGAAGGCGAAACGGCAGCAACTCATGGCGCGCATCGCCACCGGCAACTGGGACGCGGTCATCGTCACGCACTCCGGTTTCGAGCGCCTGGGGATTTCCAAAGAGGCGCGGGAACGTTTTATCGAGGAACAACTCGATGAACTGGAAAACTGCATTCGCGAGCAGAAGAAAGACAAGGCCGACGTCCGGCTGGTGAAGGAACTGGAGCGCGCCAAAAAGCGGCTTGAAGGCCGCCTCAAGGATCTCTCCGCCGAGGATCGCAAGGACACGATGCTGACCTTCGAGGAGTTGGGCGTGGATCGCCTGTTCGTGGACGAAGCCCATACATTCAAAAACCTTTTTTATGTCACCAAAATGACGCGGGTGGCCGGCCTGCCGCAGTCCGCTTCGGAACGGGCCTTTGATATGTTCTTAAAAGTGCAGCATGTCCAGCGTCAGAACGACGGCGGCGGGGTCGTCTTCGCCACCGGCACGCCGGTCACAAACACGATGGCGGAAATGTTCACCCTGAAACGGTTTCTCCAGATGGAGCTTTTGCGGGATCGGCAACTGGCGCATTTCGACTCGTGGGCCGCGACTTTCGGGGAAACTGTCACGGCGATGGAGCTGGCGCCGGATGGCGCGGGATACCGGCTCAATACCCGGTTCGCCCGCTTCGTGAACGTCCCCGAACTGATGCAGATTTTCCGACAGACGGCGGACGTGCAGACTGCCGACATGCTCAAACTTCCGGTGCCGGAGCTTGAAGGCGGCAAGGCGCAGGTGGTGCGCGCCCCGTCCACGCCCGCGCTGAAAGCGTTTGTGGAATCGCTGGTGAAACGGGCGGAACGGTTGAAAACGGGGAATGTTGACCCGTCCGAGGACAACATGCTCAAGATTACCGGCGAGGGCCGGAAGGCCGCGCTCGACTTGCGGCTCGTGATGCCTTTTTCGTCGGATCACCCCAACAGCAAGGTCAACCAGGCCGTGAACCGGATTTTTGCCGTGTGGGACGAAACCCGCGCGCAACGGCTCACTCAGCTTGTCTTCTGCGACCTTTCGACGCCGAAGGCCGGCGGGCGCGGGTTTTCGGTTTACGACGACATCAAGGCAAAGCTGGTGCGGCAGGGCGTCCCCTCGGAGGAAATCGCGTTTATCCAGGATTACGATACCGATGCGGCCAAGGCCGCGCTCTTCAAGGATGTGCGCTCTGGCAAAGTCCGCATCCTGCTCGGCTCCACGCAAAAAATGGGCGCGGGCACCAATGTGCAAAAACTGCTCGTGGCCGAACATCATCTCGACGCGCCGTGGCGTCCCGCCGACATCGAGCAACGCGAGGGCCGCATCCTGCGGCAGGGCAACACCAACCCGGTCGTGAAGATCTTCCGTTACGTGACCGAAGGGAGTTTTGACGCGTTCATGTGGCAGACCCTGGAAACGAAGGCTAAGTTCATTTCGCAGGTCATGCAGGGCCAGACGACCGTCAGGCGTATTGAGGATCTGGATGCGCCTGCGCTCACCTATGCCGAGATGAAGGCCATCGCGTCGGGCAATCCGCTCGTGATCGAAAAGGCTCGCGTCGATACCGAGGTGATGCGCCTTTCGCGCCTCCGCGCCGAGCACGCCGAGGCGCAATATACCGCGCGCGGTCGCGTCCGCCGCATGACCGAGGATGTGGCGCTCATGGAAAAACAGATTGCTGGCATGGAAAAGGATCTGGCGGTCCGGGCCGACACGAGCGGCGACAAATTTTCCGTGATCGTGGATCGGCATCACTTCACGGAACGACCGGAAGCCGGCACCGCATTGATCAAGGCCGTGGAGAGCATGCTCGACAAACGGCGTTCGGAAATCGTCATGCAGATCGCCGGATTCAATGTGGAGTTTCGCCATACTGCGCCGGAAACGCTGACCATCCGCGGCGCGATGAACTACACGGCCAACGTGTCTCCGTCGCCCGTCGGCATCATTGCCTCGGTCGAGCACGCCATCCGCTCCATTGACGAACGACTGGCGGCTCGACAGAAAGATTTCGAGCAGACTCAAAAGAACCTGGTCAGCCTGTCCGCACTCGTCGGCAAGCCATTCGAGTATGAGGAGCGGCTGAACGAACTGACTGCCCGTCAGGCCGAACTCCTCGATGTGCTCGACATCACCAAAAATCAGGCCGCCGGCCTGTCCGCCGAGACCGATGCCGGCGAGGGCGAGACCTTGTCCGTGACCGCGTCCGACTCGGAAAGCGAAGTCAAGTCCGTGGTGCGTATGGACGCCTCGGAAGTGATTCAGGCCATGCGCATGGCCGTCTGAATCTCATTCCCAACCAACAAAACCTCAATTCCATGCGCCCTTTTGATCGAAACCGGAACCTTACCCAAACCGAACGCATTCGCCGCATCGGCGAACTGACTGCCATCGCCGTCATGCGTTATTGTCAACTCCACCCGGAAGAATTTACGGGCCGCTCACCAGTCGCTCTTTATTCAGGCCGGAATGTAGTGGAAAAAATCAATCCGAACTACTTCATCTCCGATGAATCCGAAAATCGGATACTCGATTATCTCTCGGTGGTCGGCTCGGCATCCCCAAGGATTTTCAAGTGGTAATGGGGATGTCACACTCGACGGTTACTCGCAAATTGGAACGGCTTCTTAAGTTGAATTTTTCAGCATGATATGGTGGGTGTATCTTAAGACTTTGCCAAGCTAGGTTCCGAAACTCAGACAACCAGTATGCGAGCTTTGCCTCCGCGTTCCAACCCCACGTTTCATATATCCTATTCATTATGTTCGAGATTAGCAGGATTGGGTGAGCACCTTCCCGACCTTCAGGATTTCGGACAGCGCAACCTCAATGCTTTCAGTTTTCGGAAGTGCTTAATTTCGTTTGGATGTCAATCATTTTCGCTCATTCTTATGTCAGACGCTGTTGTTAGGCTGACTCGGGCCAAGGTATTAAAAAACTGCAAGTAGCTAATCAGCTAATCGGTAGCTCGACATGTGCCTTGCATCGGTGATTCTATCACTGTTTCAAATGTGAGTCATCATGGACGTTTTCGACCTTCGCAACACCCTCGTAAGCCAGTATCGGCAATACGTCCAGAGCTTCATCCGCATCCGCGATGCAGCGATAAAGGAGAAGGTTGATTCCGAACTAGATAACGGCCTCCTTTGGCCGGTTCCGCTGGTTCAGCTGAACCCATTTTTCGAACGCGGTAAGAGTATCGGGGATTTGGTTGAAGAATCTGTGCTCACCTCAGGGTGTGCGGACATCTTTCGCGTAGGCAAGGACGTTGGCTCCGTAGGCGACGCGCTTAACCTCCACTACCACCAAGAGGAAGCGATTCGCCGAGCCCGCACCGGAGCCAGCTATGTCCTCACCACCGGCACAGGCTCCGGCAAAAGCCTGAGCTACATCATCCCCATCGTTGACTACTGCCTGCGGAATGGCCCGCACAACAAGCGCACGAAGGCCATCATCGTCTATCCGATGAATGCTCTCGCCAACAGCCAGATGGGAGAGTTGGAAAAATTTTTGAACCCAGGCCGCGATCCCTCGGTCGCCCCAGTGTCCTATGCCCGCTATACCGGACAGGAATCGGACGAGGAAAAAGAAGCCATCCAGCGCAACCCGCCTGACATTCTGCTCACGAATTACGTGATGATGGAGCTTATCCTCACCCGAAACGAGGAGCGCAACCTGATCGACGCCGCCCAAAATCTGCGCTTTCTCGTTCTCGACGAACTCCACACTTATCGCGGGCGTCAAGGTGCGGATGTCGCGCTCCTGGTCCGGCGCATCCGGGAGGAACTCCGCGCGACCAATTTCCAGGCGGTCGGCACCTCGGCAACACTCGCCAGCGTGTCCACCTTTGCGGAAATGCAGAAAGAGGTCGCCCGCATGGCCAGCGACATCTTTGGCCAAACGATTCCGCCCGAAAACATCATTGGCGAGACCCTCCGACGCTATACCGAGGAACTGGATTTTGGACAACAGGAGGCACTCGCCAAACTCCGCGAGGCAGTGCGCGACGGCTTGGATGATGCCGTGCGGGCCAACCCGGAGGCCTTCCGCCTGCATCCCTTGGCCTCGTGGATCGAAAGCCAGGTTGGGTTGACCACGGAAACCGGTAGCGGCCGCAAACGCCGCGCCCAGCCTCTCCCTCTGCGTGGAGTGCCGGGAGACAACAGCCTCGCCGCCAGACTCGAATCCCTGACCGGACATTCCATCAACCGCTGTGAACTGGCCATCCGCGAGGTGCTGCTCGCCGGCTACGCGCTTCGCGACCCCGTGTCCAGGCTCCCGATCTTCGCCTTCCGTCTCCATCAATTCCTCAGCCGTGGTGACACCGTTTATGCCACCTTGGCAACGGGGACCGAGCGTTACCTCACGCTTTCGCCCCAGGTCTACCGCCCCGGCGGCGCGGGCAAAGAGCGGCTGCTCCCGCTGGAGTTTTGCCGCGAGTGTGGCCAGGAATACTACCGGGTATCCGCTCTGTTTGATCGCCTCAACAAAGACGGACGGCCGCTGGCCTCCAGCCAGTGCCAAGCCATCCTGCCCCGTGATACCGACCCGGCTGCCGACGAAAATCGCCGCGACGTTCCCGGTTACCTCCTGCTCACCGACGATCCAGAAGTCTCGTGGCCGGAATCGCCCGATACGGTGTTGGAGCGGGTTCCGGAAGATTGGCTCGAATACGTCAACGGTCAGCCAGCCCGCGTCGTCGCCGGCCGGCGCGATTGGCTGCCCCGTCGCATGGCGGTCAGGGCTGACGGCACCGTCAACGAAGACGGAGGCCGCGTCGCCTGGTTCATGGCCCAGCCCTTTCGATTTTGTCCATGCTGCGGAGTCAGCTACGACGCCCGCCAGCGTTCCGACAAAGCCAAGCTCGGCACGCTCGGCATCGACCGGCGCAGCACGGCGACCACGATTCTTACCCTCTCGGCCGTTCGCGCCCTCCGCGATCAGCCTCTGGAGGCGCTGGCTCCTGTCGCCCGAAAGGTTCTTAGCTTCACCGACAATCGCCAGGACGCCTCCCTCCAATCCGGCCACTTCAACGACTTCATCGAGGTGGGGCTGCTGCGCGGAGCCCTCTACGCCGCCGCCGACCAGGCCGGCCCGGCCGGTCTTCTCCATGACGTGCTTGCGCAGCGGGTTTACGAGGCGCTGAGCCTCCCTTTTGCCGACTTCGCGCAAAAACCCGAAGCCAAATTCGCCGAGAAAGCCAACACCATCCGTGCCTTTCAAAACGTCCTCGGTTATCGCCTCTATCGAGATTTGCGCCGGGGCTGGCGCATCGTCGCTCCCAACCTCGAGCAATGCGGCCTCCTTGAAATTCGCTACCAGTCGCTGGATGAACTCTGCGCCGCCGATGAAGAGTGGCGCGATGCCGGGAACGCCGTTGGCCAAAAAATCGACCTGCATCCGTCGCTCAAGGATGCAGACACCGAGATACGTTTCCGAATTTGCACCGCGCTGCTCGACTACCTCCGGCGTGAACTCGCCATCAAAGTTCCCTACCTCGACGGCTCATTCCAGGAATCCATTCGTCAGCAGAGCAACCAGCATCTCGTGCCACCGTGGGCGATTGACGAGGACGACACCCGCCTCGATCAGGCCACCATCGCATTCCCGCGTGCGCGCCGTGGCAACGGCAACGACTACGAAGGCCATCTCTACCTCTCCGCGCGAGGAGGCTTCGGCACTTTCCTGAAACGCCGCTCCACACTCCCGCACCTCCCCGCAGCGCCGAAGCCCGCCGAACTCGAGGCAATCATTCCCCAGCTCTTTCTGGTCTTGGCCAAAGCCGGCCTCGTTCAACCCGTCCACACGCCCGAAGACCCGAAAGACATCCCCGGCTACCAGATTCCGGCATCCGCCCTGATCTTCCTGGCCGGCGACGGCACCCGCGCCTTCCACGATCCGTTGCGGATGCCCAACGCTCCCGTCGAAGGCAACTCGACCAACGCCTTTTTCGTCCGCTACTATCGCGAAGAGGCGCTCAAGACCAAAGGCATCGAAGCCCGCGAACATACGGCGCAGGTGCCCTACGAAGCGCGCGAGCAGCGCGAAAAAGACTTCGCCGCCGCCCGCCTGCCGATCCTGTTCTGCTCCCCGACCATGGAGCTGGGTGTGGACATCCGCCTGCTCAACGTCGTCAACCTCCGCAACGTCCCCCCCACGCCGGCCAATTACGCCCAGCGCAGCGGTCGCGCCGGACGTTCCGGCCAGCCTGCCCTCGTCTTCACCTATTGCTCAGGCACCAGCCAGCACGACCAGTGGTTCTTCAAGCGCCCCGAGCAGATGGTTTACGGAGCCGTCTCCACGCCGCGGCTCGATCTCGGCAACGAGGATCTCATTCGCGCGCACATTCAGGCCATCTGGCTGGGCGAGACCGGCACCCGGCTCGGTCGCTCCTTGCGCGACGTGCTCGACGTCGAAGGCGAATCCCCCTCTCTCGCCGTCATCCCCTCCACACTCACGAGCCTTTCCTCGCCCCATGCGCGCGAGGCCGCGCGACTCAAGGCCCGCAGCATCCTTTCGACCGTTCGCGATTTGACCTCCTGCCCCTGGTTTTACGACGGCTGGATTGATTCGATCCTCAACCAAGTCCTCCCCGAATTCGAAAAAGCCTGCGAACGCTGGCGCACGCTCTTCCGCTCCGCGCATCGTCAGATGGACCGCCAAAACAAAGTCCGCAAGGATGCCTCCGCTTCCCAGCGCGACAAGGACGAGGCCCGCCGCCTCTACGCCGAGGCGGAAAGCCAGCTAAAGCTCCTCACCGAGGCGAAAAACGCCACCCAATCCGATTTCTACTCCTATCGCTATCTCGCCAGCGAAGGCTTTCTCCCCGGCTACAGTTTTCCGCGACTCCCGCTTTCCGCCTACATCCCGGGCCGCAAACGCGTCAGCGGCAGCGACGAATTCCTTTCGCGGCCCCGCTTCCTGGGCATCTCCGAGTTCGGCCCCCACGCCCTAGTTTACCACGAAGGTGCCCGCTATCGCATCCACAAGGTCATCATGCCGGTGCGCGACGACGCCACCTCGACCACCCTTCGACGCGCCAAGCTCTGCTCCGCCTGCGGGCACCTGCACCCCGTGGATGATCGGACACCCGTGGATAAATGCGTGCAGTGCGGTCACATCTTCGGACGGTCCGATCACGAACTCCCCAACCTTTTCCGCCTCGAAAACGTCTCCACCCGGCGCGTGGACCGCATCAGCTCCGACGAAGAGGAACGCCTCCGCCAAGGCTTCGAGCTTCGCACCGCCATCCGCTGGGCCGAGTCTCGCGGGACCCCCGTCTTCCGTCGCGGCATCGCCCGACTGGGCGACGAGACCACCCTGGCCCTCACCTACGGTCATGCCGCGACCGTCTGGCGCATCAATTACGGGCTCAACCGCCGCGAGAACAAAGAAGATCGCGGCTTCTGGCTCGACGTCGAACGCGGCTACTGGGTCCGCACGCCCAACGATGCCGACGATTCCGCGCCGGATCGCAACACGCCCGATCCCGCCGGCGCCAAACGCGAAAAAGTCATCCCCTTCGTGGAAGACCGCAAAAACTGTCTCCTCGTCGAACTTTCCCCGCCACCCGCTGATCCGCGCGTGCTCCCGTCACTCCAAGCCGCGCTCAAACACGCCATCCAGGTGGTTTACAACCTGGAGGACATGGAGCTCGCCGCCGACCCCTTGCCCGACCGCTTGGGTCGCCGCCTCATTCTGCTCTACGAGTCCTCCGAAGGCGGTGCCGGCGTGCTGCGCCATCTCATCGACGATCACGACGCTCTCGCCAAAGTCGCCGCCAAGTCCCTCGAAATCTGCCACTTCACCCCGACCGGCGAAGACCTGAAACGCGCCCCGCGCGCCACCGAAGACTGCGTCAAGGCCTGCTACGACTGCCTGCTCAGCTATTCCAACCAGATCGACCACCAGCATCTCGACCGGCATTCCATTCGCGATCTGCTGCTCCAACTCGCCTCCGCCAGCGTCGGCGCCTCCTCTGCCCCACAGGATCCCGCCGACCAGATGACTACCCTGCGCGCCCTCTGCGAATCCGGCTTGGAAAAACAGTGGCTGGAGTTCCTCGAAAAACACCGCCTGCGGCTGCCCACCCACGCCCAGCGCCGCGAGCCCGCGGTCGGATCGCGCCCCGACTTCACCTACGACCTGCCCGGCAGCCATGTAGCCATCTACGTGGATGGTCCCTATCACGACTTCCCCGATCGCGCCGCGCGTGACAACGCATTGCGCGAACGCATGGAAGATCTCGGCTGGCTGGTCATCCGCTTCCACCACGCTGAAGAATGGCTCGCGGTTGTCGCCCGTTATCCCAATGTGTTCGGTAAACCTTCCGTCTCTACTTCCTGACCCGTCCTGATGCCTTTTTCACCCGGTAACATCGTCAATGCCCGCAGCCGCGAATGGATCGTCCTGCCCGATTCGACCGAGGACTTTGTCCGCGTGCGGCCCATTGGCGGTTCCGATGAGGAATCCACCGGCATCCTGACCGCCATCGAGCCGGTCGTCAGCGCCGAGTTTGCCGCGCCCGATCCCGACAAACCCGGCGATTACCGCTCCTCCCGGCTCCTCCGCGATGCCGCCCGCCTCGGCGTGCGCACCACCGCCGGCCCCTTCCGCTGCTTCGCGAGCATCGAGGTCGAACCCCGCCCCTACCAGCTCGTCCCCCTCCTCATGGCCCTCCGCCAGGAGCCGGTCCGGCTGCTGATCGCCGACGACGTCGGTATCGGTAAAACCATCGAAGCCTCGCTCATCGCCCGCGAATTTCGCGACCGGGGCGAAATTCAGCGCCTCGCCGTCCTCTGTCCGCCCCACCTAGCCGAACAATGGCAGGCCGAGCTGCGCGAGAAATTCCACCTCGAAGCCACGCTCGTCCTTCCGGGCACCGCCGTCCGCCTCGAACGCGACCTCCCGCCCGACCGGCAAAGCATCTTCGAGCACTATCCCGTCGTCGTCGTCTCCCTCGACTACATCAAATCCGAAAAACGCCGCCACGACTTTCTCCGCACCTGCCCCGAGTTCGTCATCGTGGACGAAGCTCACACCTGCTCCGCCGCCGGCGAGGGCCGGGGCTCGCGCCATCAGCGGTTCGAGCTGATCTCCGGCCTCGCTGCCAAGCCCGACCAGCACCTCATCCTCGTCTCCGCCACGCCCCACAGCGGCAACGAAGCCGCCTTCCGCGGCCTGCTCGGCCTCCTCCGCCCCGAGTTCGCCGACCTCCCATCCGATCTGAGCGGCGAACACCACCGCTCGCTGCGCGAGAAACTCGCCGCCCACATCGTCCAGCGCCGTCGCGCCGACATCCGCGCCTACCTCGACCAAAACACCAGCTTCCCCGACCGCCTCGAAACCGAGGCCACCTACGAGCTTTCGCCGGCCTACCGCGCCTTGTTCGAAAAAGTGCTGGCCTACGCCCGCGAGATCGTGACCGACCCGGCGGGCACCCACCGCCAGCGCGTCCAATGGTGGTCGGTCCTCGCCCTGCTGCGCGCGCTCGCATCCAGCCCGGCTGCCGCCAGCGCCACCCTGCGCGCCCGCGCCTCCGTGGCCGATACCGCCACCGCCGCCGAGGCCGACGATCTCGGCAGCCTCCTCGTCCTCGACCTGGAGCAAGCCGACTCGGCCAACACCGACATCGACCCCGGCGCCGACACCTCCGCGCCCGCCGAATCCGGCGATACCCCCGACTCCACGCTCCTTTCCCGCTCACGCCTGCTCGCCCTCGCCAAAGAAGCCGACCGGCTCGCCAACCCGCGCGACGACGCCAAGCTCGCCCGCGCCCTCGATCTCGTCGCATCCCTGCTCAAGGAAGGCGGCAAGCCCATCGTCTTCTGCCGCTTCATCGCCACCGCCGACTACGTGGCTCGGGCGTTGCGCGAAAAACTCGGCTCCAAATACAACATCGAGGCCGTCACCGGCGTTCTCCCCTCCGACGAGCGCAAGCTCCGTGTCGAGGAACTGAGCGAGAAGCCCAACCGCGTCCTCGTCTGCACCGACTGCCTCTCCGAAGGCATCAATCTCCAACGCGGCTTCGACGCCGTCATCCACTACGACCTCTCGTGGAACCCCACCCGCCACGAACAACGCGAAGGCCGCGTGGACCGCTACGGCCAGCAAAGCACCCAGGTCAAAGTCGTCACCTACTACGGTGCCGACAACGGCATCGACGGCATCGTCCTCGACGTGCTCCTCCGCAAGCATCAGGCCATCCGCCGCTCCCTCGGCATCTCCGTGCCCATCCCGGTCAACACCGACCAGGTTATCAACGCCGTCATGGAAGGCCTCATCCTCCGTGGTCACAAACCCGACGCCACCGCCCTCCTGCCCGGCTTCGAAGAGATCATCGCCCCCCAGCGCGATCTGCTCGCCCGCGAGTGGATCAACGCCTCCGAACGCGAGAAAAAATCCCGCAGCCTCTTCGCGCAAAACGCCATCAAAGTCGAAGACGTCGCCCGCGAGGTCGAGGCCATGCGCGCCACCCTCGGGTCGCGCCTCGACGTGCAGGAGTTTCTCGAAACCTCCCTCGAACGCTACGGCGCCGTCCGCCTCGGCGGCATCCATGGCCGCACCGGTCGCTACGACCTCTCCCCCGTGCCAGTGCCGGTGCGCGAAGCCATGAGCCTGAGCGCCGACACCAGACAACTCGCCTACAGCTTCGAGCCCTCGCTTTCCGAAGGCGACGGCGCCTCCTGCCGTTTCCTCACTCGCACCCATCCCATCCCCGCCGGACTCGCCGCCTACGTGGTGGATACCGCGCTCGATCCACTGCTCCCCTCCATCGCCTCCCGCGCCGGAGCCATGGTCACCCGCGCCGTCGAGCGCCGCACCACCGTGCTCATTTTGCGCCCCCGCTACCGCCTGCTCACCCGGCGCGGCCACGCCACCGCCCACGAAACCCTGGCCGAGGACTGCTTCACCGCCGCCTTTGCCGGCAGTCCCTCCGCCCCCGAATGGCTCGACGCCGCCGCTCTCGACGGCCTCCTCCTCGCCCAGCCGGCCGGCAACATCCTGCCCGAGCTGGCCCGCGAACGCCTCCGCACCGTCGTGGACGCTTTGCCCGATTTGATCGCGCAACTCGATCCGCTCATCGCCGCCCGCGCCGCCGGCTTCGCCGAAGCCAACCGCCGCGTGCGCACCGCCATTCGCGAACGCGGCTGGACCTTCGAAGTCACGCCGCTTCCCCGTCCCGACATCCTCGGGCTCTACGTGCTCCTGCCCGCCGCCCCGACCGCATGAAAGCCGCCGCCTCTTTCATCCGCTCCGAAGGCGGCCTGCTCCCCGCCGATCTCCTCGCCCGCATCCGCGCGCGCGACGAGCGCCTGCCCGGCCTCAAGCCCGTCCACTACGGCCTCGTCCCCGGCGAAACGCTCAACGAAGCCGCCTCCCGCTCCTGGGCCCGCCTCACCGGCCTCTGGCGACGCTTCGCCCAAAAACTCGCCACCCGCGCCCCCGAGGACGGCCTCGGCGCCGACACCCTCGACCTCTGGCTCCGCCCGCTTTTTCAGGAACTCGGCTTCCCGCAGCCTCTGGAACGCGCCCGCGCCGAGACCCTTGGCCGCGACACCTTCGCCATCTCGCACCGCTCCGGCGATCTCCCCATCCACTTCGTCGGCGCCGGCATCCTCCTCGACAAACGCACCCGCGGTGTGCGCGGCGCCGCCGACGTCAATCCCCACGGCCTCCTCCAGGACTACCTCAACCGCAAAGACGCCTTCGTCTGGGGCCTGCTTTCCAACGGACTCCGCCTGCGCCTTCTCCGCGACAACGCCGCGCTCACCCGCCAGGCCTTTGTCGAGTTCGACCTCGAAGCCATCTTCTCCGCCGAAGACCAGTCCGGCTACGCCGACTTTTTCCTCCTTTGGCTGATCTGCCACCGCACCCGCTTCGCTCCCCTTGGCGGCGGCCCGGCTGACGCCGCCACCCCGCCCACGCCCGCCTCGTGGATCATCGAGCAATGGCGCGCCAAGGCGCTTGAAAGTGGCCAACGGGCCAACGAACGCCTCCGAGCCAACGTCGTTGCAGCCCTCAACCATCTTGCGGAGGGGTTTATCGGGCATCGCAAGAACCATGAGCTTCAAGCGGACCTTCGTGATCGTGTGCTTTCACAGGATTCCTTCAAGCGCCAGCTCCTTCGGCTCACCTACCGCCTCCTTTTCCTCTTTGTCGCCGAGGATCGCGGCGTGCTTCTTTCCGCCACCGCTACCCCCGAGTCCCGTGAGCGCTACATTCGGCACTATTCGACCGCCCGCTTGCGTCTCCTCGCACGTCGCTACGGCGGCACCGCCCACGGCGATGGTTGGGCACAGCTTCAGACGCTATTTCGCCTTCTCCAAGCCGACCAAGGTTGTCCGGCCCTTGGGCTTCCCGCTCTCGGAGGCTTCCTTTTCAGCCCCACATCGTGTCCTGACCTCGACCACGCTCACCTTGCCAACGAGCATCTCTACTCCGCTTTCCGCGCCCTCGTGCTTGCCCGCGCCGAAAATGAGAACGTCACTCACCTCGTAGACTACGAACACCTCGGTGCCGAGGAGCTGGGCTCGGTTTACGAGTCGCTCCTCGAACTCCGATTCGAGGAAGGCAGCATCGCCTCCGGCCGACCACGCCTGATCGATGCACCCGGCAACGATCGCAAGCTCACCGGCAGCTATTACACACCCACCGAGCTGATCACCTCGCTGCTCGACACTGCCCTCCAGCCCGTCATCGACCGCGCCCTCGCGTCGGCCAACCCGCGCGATGCCCTGCTTGCGCTCAAGATCGTGGACCCCGCCTGCGGCTCCGGCCACTTCCTCGTCGCCGCCGCCCACCGCCTCGCCCGCGCCCTTGCCGCCCACGACACCGATGAACGCGAACCGCCACTCGGCGCCGTGCGCCACGCCCTTCACGAAATCGTTGGCCGCTGCCTCTACGGCGTGGACTTCAACCCCCTCTCCGTCGAGTTGTGCAAAGTCTCTCTCTGGCTCGAAGCCATCGAGCCAGGCCGCCCGCTCAACTTCCTCGAAAGTCACATCCAGTGCGGCAACTCGCTCCTCGGCTGCACGCCGCGCCTCCTACGCGAGGGCCTGCCCGACGAGGCGTTCAAGCCCATCGCGGGCGACGACCCGGAGGTCTGCAAACAACTGCGCAAAGACAACCGCGACCATCTCAACGCCGGACAAGAATTGCTCGCCCTTACCCACGAGAGACGACCGCGACTCGCACAGGCGGAGCTGGCGCAGGCCGCTGTCGCGCTCGATAGCCTTCCCACCGATTCTGTCATCGCAAAGGACCAAGCATGGAAGCGTCTTCAGGAAGACGCAGCCTATCGTCATGCCACGCTTCTAAACGATGCTTGGTGCGCCGCGTTTGTCATACCCAAGCAGGCTGAGGATCTTGCGCTGCGTATCCACACCGGAACGCTGCGCCGTTTGGAGCGAAACCACGACGACATCGACCCACGTTTGCACAGCGAGATTCGCAAACTCGCCGGGAGTGACCAAGAAAAGTCCGAGGGTGAGAAAAGCTATCGGTTCTTCCATTGGCACTTGCGATTCCCTGCCATTTTCCGCGAGACCGTTGGCGAAGAACCTGCCGCTGACACGACTTCCGGCTGGTCGGGAGGCTTCGACGTAGTGCTGGGCAATCCGCCATGGGAGCGCGTGAAGCTTCAGGAACAGGAATGGTTCGCCAATCAGCACACTGACATCGCGCAAGCCCGCACCGCGGCTGAACGCAAGACACGGATCGAAGAGCTTCGCGAAACCGACCCCGATCTTCATGCGCGCTACCGGGAGGCGCTGCGCAAGGCCGAGGGCGAGAGCCATCTCCTCCGCAACAGCGGACGCTACCCGCTCTGTGGCCGGGGAGACGTAAACACCTACTCGGTGTTCGCCGAATTGATAACGGGGCTCATATCGCCGCATGGTCGCACTGGCTTCATCGTCCCAACCGGCATCGCCACCGATGATGGCAACAAGTTCTACTTCCAAAAATTGGTCGATGAACAGCGCCTCGTCTCACTCTACGATTTTGAGAACAAGGGGATTTTTCCGACAGTTGATTCCCGCGTGAAATTTTCACTGATTACGCTTGCCGGCACACAAGAACCCCAGCCTGCGGCGCGTTTCTTTTTCTTTGCGCACGGCACCGATGAGTTGGCCGATCCGGCCTGCCAGATCGAACTCACCCCGGATGACATCAAACGGATCAACCCCAACACGCGCACCTGTCCGATCTTTCGCACCCGTCGCGATGCGGAGATAACCCGCAGTATTTACGCCCGGGTGCCCGTTTTGCTGCGCGAGGCAGAGGGGGCCACGAAGCCGGAGGAGAATCCGTGGGACGTGAAGTTCACTACGCTGTTTCACATGTCGAACGCCTCGCACCTCTTTTACAGCTACCAGCGAGCGGAAGAAGAAGGCTGGGAGCGCTCCAGCAACCGCTGGCGAAAGGGCGACGACACATTGCTCCCGCTTTACGAAGCGAAGCTCCTGCATCACTTCGATCATCGCTGGGCGACCTACCAAGATGGGCCGGTGCTCTCGAATCCTGTCTCCGGCGTGCCAACCGTGGGCGAGCCAGAGACTCGCGATTTAAGTTCGGGAGAAAAGATCGACCCCGACCTCTTGGTGACGCCGCGCTATTGGATTGATGAGCGCCATTGTCTGGTCGTTGCCGCCGAGGTATTCGACGAACTGCGTGACGCCGTGCGCATCGCGCTGGCTGCCGAACGTGAAGACGCCAGGCCCTCGCGCGAGCGCGGGGCCTTGATCGGTCCCGCGCAACGCCTCCGCCGTGAGATCGCCCGCTGGCTCTCCGGCTGGCGCACCCCCGAAGGCAGCTATCTCGTGGCTGTAGATTTGCTCCGCGATCTGATCGCGCTCGACGGCAAAAAACGCTCCAAGGAGGCACAATGGGCGGAGGCGCTTTCAGAGGCTCGCCGGCTCGCGGTGGACTTCCCGCTTACCGCGGACGAGGCCTTGGTGCTGCGCCGTGCGCTCGACGCGCCTCTCCCGGAGCAAGTCCGATTGCTCTCCACGCTTTTCCGTGTTCGCACCCCAAAGTGGTTTCTCGCTTTTCGAGACATCGCCCGCGCTACGGACGAGCGCACCGCCATCTTCGCGACCATTCCATGGTCGGGAGTTGGCAACAAGGCTCCTGTTGTTCGGATAGATCCCCGGCACAAGCCCATGTTGCCAGGGCTTGTCGCCTGCCTCTCGTCGTTTGTGCACGACTTTGCGACCCGACAGAAAATCGGCGGGACGACGCTTAATTTCTTCCTCGTCTATCAATTCCCCGTCCTCCCACCTGAAACCTACGCCCAGCCCGCACCGTGGTCGCCCGGCGTGCCCTTGGCCGATTGGCTGCGTCCCTACGTGCTGGAGTTGTGCTACACCGCGCACGACCTGCGCGGCTTTGCCGAGGACTGCGGTTTTATCGGCGCGCCCTTCCGCTGGAACGACGCCCGCCGCGCCCTGCTCCGCGCCGAATTGGACGCCGCGTTTTTCCACCTCTACGGCCTCGATCGTGACGACACAGCCTACGTGCTCGACACCTTTACCGTCCTCAAGAACTGCGAGCTGCGCGACCTCGGTCGCTACGAAACCGCTGACCGCATCCTCGCTGCCTACGATGCAATGGCCGCCGCCATCGCTTCCGACCAAGCCTTCACCACCCTGCTCGATCCCCCGCCCGCCGATCCGAGCCTCACCCACGACCACGCCAACGCCCGTCCCGCCATGCCCGTCCGAATCACCCGCGCCACGGTCCGCAACTACCGCTCCCTCGCCGGCGACAGCGCCCCGGTTTCCCTCGATTCCGTCACCGTGCTCGTCGGCCCCAACGGCTCCGGCAAAAGCAGCTTCTGCGATGCCCTTGCCTTCCTCGCCGATGCCATGGCCGCCGGCCTGCCCACCGCGCTTAGCAACGGCGAGGCCGACTCCCGCGGCGGCTTTGCCAGCCTCCGCAAAGCCGGCTCCTCCGGCTTCTCCATCCGCGTCGAAGCCGAAAGCGAAGGCATCCGCGGTCACTACGAACTCGAACTCGCCGCCACCGAGGGCAGCCACCGCATCGCCAAGGAATCCGCCGAATGGCGCGTCAAGTTCGAAGCGCGCGATGGCGAGTGGACCAAGGAAGGCCGCCTCGACGGCGTCACCCTCCCGCCCAACGGTCTCTTGCTGCCCCTGCTCCAGTCTGACCCGCGTTTCGCGGACCTCGCCTCCGCCATCACCCGCATCCGCGTCTATCGCGTGCCTCCCATCGTCCTCCGCCAGCCGCAGGACAAAGGCGAGAAGGGCGCGCTCATGGACAGCTTGGGCCGCAACTGGCCAACGATGGTGGACGCCATCCTCAAAGGCCCGCGCAAAGGCTCCTGGGTGGTCGCCCTCAACCGCCTCACCGACGACATCGCCGACGCCCGCGTTCAGACCATCGGCGGCAAACAAATCGTCGAATTCCAGCACCGCGAACCCGGCAAGGCCACAGGAGGCCGCTGGGCCCCCGCCGATCAGGAAAGCGACGGCACCCTTCGCGCCGCCGCTCTGCTCGCCGCCTTGGTGCAAGACCCGCTGCCCTCGCTCATCGCCATCGAAGAGCCCGAGCTGGCCATCCACCCCGGTGCCCTAGAAATCCTCTACGACTTCATTCATTCCGCACAGCGCCACTCGCAGGTCATCCTGACCACGCACAGCCCCGATCTGCTTGACCATTTCGAGCCCGAGCTGCTCCGCGTCGTCACCCGCACCGGGGACACGACCCGCATCACCGCGATGGAAGAGGATCAGTTCTATGCAGCCAAGGAACGCTTGCGCACCCTTGGCGAAATCCTTCGTCACGAACCGTTGCGTGCCGGTGGCGTGGATATCCCCGTTTATCCGCCAAAAGATCAGGAGGGCGCCAAACAATGAGTCGTCCGCTTCGTGGTGCGTTGCTAGTCGAGGGTCACGGCGAAAACACCGCCGCCCCCGAATTATTGAACCGTCTTTGGACCCACCTCGGTCTCAATTCCGTGGTGAACTGGGAAAAGCCGCTGTTGCGGAACAACGAGCTCAAAAATGCCGATTACCTCGCGGAGACCATGCAGCGTTTCTGGCGGGAGTTCAAAAAATACAACGTCCTGATGGTCATCTATGACGCCGACTTCGAGATCACGCCTTCCGGCCAATCCAAGCGCAAGGCCTGCCCCAAACTCGATGGCCCGGCGGCGGCAGCTATCCTGCGCGCAGCCAAACTCCCCATTCCCGCTGCTGTCGTTCTCCCGTGGCCGGAATATGAACATTGGATCGTTGCGAGTCTGCCGGCCATGCAAGGCCGCTCCGTCTGCGATCCTCGATCCGGGGCTCAACTCACTGCTATCAAGGCCGACTGTTCCACCGCGTTGTCCCATATCGGGCACCGTGACGGCAAAGGTGCGGTCGGTCGCTTTCTCGAAAGCAACGAGTATGAGCCGACGACGCATCAAGCGGCACTGACTGCGATGCTCGACTTCGCCCACCTTCAAAAGGCTGAGATCGACACCCACGTCCCCGCCTTCGGCACCCTCTGCCGCGCCTGCCACCACCTCCACGCCAACCTCGGCACAGAGGGTTTTGTTTATCCTTAATGGGGGCGTAATGGTCAAAATGGCTGATTTTTTGGGAGTGGGTTAGCACTAATGGTCAAAATGGCTGATAATAGCGGGATTGAGGAGGTGTAAGACGAGGTTTTGTTTGTTGAGGGAGGAAA
>JAISAX010000212.1 GCA_031266495.1 Opitutaceae bacterium | reverse complement strand
CCGCAACGCTATTGCGTTTCATTCCCCGAACCATGACCACTGCAACCATGACCGCCGATCAGTATCCCCTTCCCGACCCCGCACCAGGAAAGCACGGCCGTGAAAAGAAGGGAACAATCCACGAACAGGCACGTCATAACGCCGAACAAATCATGTCATCAAAAGCGCAGGAAGTAGCACTCGACCGGATACTGGTGGACCGATTCAAGGAAGGGGACACCTCCGCGTTTGACGAAATGGTTTCCCGCTACTGGGACCGCATTTATGCCGTCGTGCACCAACTCCTCCGCAACCGGGAAGACGCCGAAGAAGTCACCCAGGATGCCTTTGTGCGCGCGCACCGCGGACTCGTCGATTTCCGCGGAGACTCCGCCTTTTCCACCTGGCTCTACCAGATCGCCACCAATCTCGCCCGCAACCGGTACTGGTACTGGTGGCGGCGCAAACGCGACAAAACCATCTCCTTTGACCAACCCGTCAGCACCGACAACGACACACCACTCTCCGAAATCTTTGCCGCACCGGTCGAGACCCCCGGCGAAATCACCGTCACCCGTGAATTTGTCGAACACGTGGCGGAAAGCATGGAGAAACTCGGCGCCAGGCACCGCGAAATCCTCATCCTGCGCAACGTCAAGAACCTCTCGTACGAAGAGATCGGCACGATCCTCGGCATATCCGTAGGCACCGTGAAAAGCCGCATCGCCCGCGCGCGCGAAAACCTGCGCACACACATGGGAGAGGAATTCCAATGAACGACACCCGATTCAAACAACTGCTCAACCTCTATCTCGACAACGAGATCACGCCCGGCGAAGCCGCCGAACTGGAGGAAGCCATCACGCACGACGCACACCGCCGGCAGACATATCACAATTACCGCACACTGCACCGCGGCTGCTCGGCCCTCTTCGAAAAAACCTGCGCGCATGCGCCGGCCACCCACGCCCTCGCCCGCGCCCTGCGCGACGCCGAGCGACGCATCGAACACCCAGCCGCCGCCACAGCCGCCATCAGGCAACGCCGATCCTGGTGGGCGACCTGCGGCAGCGCGACAGCGATCGCCGCATCACTGGCCCTCGTGGTAGCCCGCATGCAGTCGCCCGACCTTGCCAAAGCCAACAAAGGCGGAGGCGAAGTCAGCCCATCCGGCGACGAAGCCACCTGGGCCGCGGCATCCGGAGGCGGCAGCCAAACCCCCTCGACGATCGTGCCGATGGCGAAACCGGTGGCGATGGCGGTTGCCCCCAGTCAACCGGCGTCGGCCGGCGCGCCGGGCCGACCGGGAATACGCAACGGATTATCTGTCCCCGGCTGGGTGCAGATGGCCGCCAATGAAAACAGCCGCCGCGGCCCGGAATTCGGGGCCGATGCCCGCCGCATGATCTGGGCCATTGCCGAGCCGGTGGTCAACCTGCCGGAACCGGCGATCAACGCCACCGATCTCGACAACCACGATCGCGCCACCCAGCGCGCCGCCGCTTACGAACCCGTATCCGCCGCCAACCTGCGGGGGCATACGGCAGCGCTCAACACCGGCGGAGATTTCAAGGCGGAACTGACCATCTATCAATTTCAGAGGTAGTTTTACTGACTTTACTGACGAAGACCGGCGCAGCGCCGGTCTTTTGCCGGGCATATACTCGACATACGCACCACACGGTCGCCCCGCACGCCGAAGCATCGCGCCAGAAGGCGCCCATCCGGATTTGTATTCGAGTTTTCTGACTCTTTCAGTGGTTCGAGTTTAACCAGACGCGCAGCCGCGGCCCCGCTGCCAGTCGAGGTTCTCTGCCTCAGGGACGCATCGGCCTGTCGGCTGCGCCGCCGCCTGCCCGGTAGCTGGCCGGGCAGGCATTCTGGTTTTGTCGGCACGCTCTCGCCTGCCGACAAAAGTCTTCTCCACTCTTTCCCCTCCCTCAGCAATCTCCGCCCCCCAAAAAAACGGTTCAAGGCGAGGAGGGGGACGAGTCCCCCCCCCCTGCTCCCCCTCCCCATATCTTCTGCTCCTCTTCATGATGAGTGCAGCGATGCCACGAGGATGCAGGAGGGGGGCAAACGATACTGGTGGGAGTATTGGAAAAGGAGAAAGGAGTAGGAATAAGATGCACAAATATCGAGCATTGTGATTGAAGACAGGGATGGACCCAAAGAACGAGACAAAGCAAAAGGCACAGAAACTGGGTTCTTCACAGAACTTAGTGGCGACTGATAACAGGGAACAAATCAAGTTTGTCTCAATCTTTCTTACCGTCGGCTTTACCAAAACCCATAATTCCTTTGATGTATAATCTTGCCCAGATAAAAATCTCGTCACTTGGTCATGACTTACCTCCCCTCCTATTATCTTTGCTAACGCCGTCGCCGCTCCATTATTCGCTAATAAAAAATCTGAATATATCTCTATCCCATTTTGTCTCATGTCAATATCCTATCATATCTTGGCTCTGCGTAACATCAGTTTGTAATTTGAAATCGGCAATTTGTCGTTTGGAACCGGTGACGGACCGGCACGAACGGGGCGCGTGTCATTCGCGCCAGGTGTAGGCGTGGCAGAGCGCCACGCCGGCGGCATCGGCTTCGTCGCTCGCCAGCGGACGTCCGTGGCCGAGCAGCGCCATGACGGTGCGGGCCATCTGTTCCTTGCTGGCCCGGCCGGCGCCGACCACGGCCTGTTTCACGCGGAGCGGCGCGTATTCGAAAATGTCTTTTCCCAGCACCGCCGCGGCTGCGATGGCCGCTCCGCGCGCCGCGCCGAGGATCTGCGCCGTCTGGAAATTCTGTACATAGATCGTCTGCTCCAGCGCCACGTGCCGCACGGAAAAATCGGCGATGAATGACGTCACCGTTCGGTGGATTTCCGCCAGCGCGCCGGACATCGGCACCCGCGCCGGGACCCGCAGCGTCTGGCAGCGCAGGAGCACGGGCGAACGGCCGGGGGCAAATTCCACCAGGGCGAGCCCGGTGCCGCGCAGCGAGGGATCGATGCCGAGCACCTGGCCGCTGAACGGTGCGCGGTGCGCGGTGGAGACGGCCTGCGCCGCGGTGGCGGCTCCGTTGGACGGCAATGCGGACGGAGCCGGCAGGGGTTTGCCCGCCAGTTTTGCCGCCCACATTTGTCTGACCGAAAGCCGCGCCATGAGGCGGGCAGTTCAAGCACGGATGGCAGGCCGCAAGGAAGCCTGAAGTTTGCGGGAGGCTCCGGACAAGGTGTGACGGCATTCTTGTCAGTGCGTCTCCGGGGCCCCGGGGGGGGGAATTCAAAGGGGCGTCAACGCAGCGAAAGACTCCGGAACCCGGGCTATCCTTGAGGTTGCACGCTTGCCGTCCGGCAATTCCCTCAATCGCTCGTGTGCGATTTCAGCGTTCGCGTTTCATCTCGAACTTTTCTCCGGCGAGGGCGCGTTTGGCGAAGGCTCCCCAGAAGGGCGTGGGGGTGTAGTTCCAGTCGCTGATGAGCACGGGCGTCGCCGCCGGATGAAAACACCAGGCGGTGTAGTGAAAATTGTTTTTCTGAATGTAGCCCAGCATGTCGGGCACCCATGTGTTTGGTTCTTCCTGGTCCTTGTGGGGAATGAATTCCATCTTTTTGACGTCGGCTCCGAATTCGGCAACGAGGATGGGGTGTGTTTGCGG
Source organism: Opitutaceae bacterium (assembly GCA_031266495.1). Next base: position 2,152 of record JAISAX010000212.1, on the reverse strand, counting down.
GACGTTGCCTAGCCTGGTTGTCCAGTCCCGATGCCAGTTGTAGGCGTGCCATGAATACACGATGCCGTTGCCTCCAGGGTCGTCGAGCGCGTATCCGTTGGCTATGCCGGTGAGGTCGTAGGACCAGCTGAGTCCGGAGGCCAGGATGAGGTTCCTGGCTCCGGTGGCGCGCACGGCTTTGACGAGGGCTTGCATGCCGATGGTGTGGTTGGCCGCGGTTTTTTTGGCGCGTTCTTCGGGCGTGAGGAAGGTGTCTTCGTCGAGTTTTTCCTTGTCTTGCGTGGTGTTGAGCTGGCCGCCGTTGCGCCAGACTTCCCAGCTCATGCCGTGGGGTTCGTTGAAGAGGTCGAAGAGGGCGGCGGGGTGGTTCCTGTAGCGGGTGGCGGCGTCGGTCCAGAAGTCGGCGTGTTCGGGGCGGGGGGCGCGGAATCGGTGGAGGTCGATGAGCAGATAGGCACCGCGGTTGGCGGCCAGGGTGAGGATTTTGTCCACTTGCTTGCGGTAGGTTTCGCCGCCGTCTTTCTGGCCGGGGGTCTGGCCAAACCAGTGGTCGTCGCGGATGGGCAGGCGGAGGATGTTGGCTTTCCATTGTTCGATGGCTACGAGGAGGGTTTTGGGGCCTTGCTGGTCCTGGTGGAGGGTTTCCATGCCGCTGGTGCTGAGGCCGCGCAGGTGGATTTCGCGTCCGTCGGTGGTGTGTATCTTGTTTCCGGTGACGTGGAGTTCAGGGGGCCATTTGGTTTTGTCGGGGGTTTCGTCGGGGACGTGGCGGGCTTTTTCTTCGGCGGCGCGGCGGGCGGCGGCGGCTTCGAGCGCGGCGGGGTCGGTGGGGGTGAGGTGGAGGTCGTCGATGTCCCAGGCGCCGCTTTGTGCCTGGATGAGTGAATACATGAGGACGATGGCGGCGGCGTCGGCGGGGACGAGGATGCCGGTTTTGCGCTGTATCCAGCCCGGGGTGTCGCGGTTGGTGAAGGGGTGCCGGGGTTTGGCGGCGGGGCCTTCGGTGATTTTGCGGTCGGTGGCGTCGAGGAATTCGATCATGATGCGGGCGTCGTGCCATTGGGCGGCGCCGCGTTTGAAGTTGGTCAGGCGTTCGCTCCAGGCGAGTTCGAGGGCTTGGGGTTTGGGGGTGTCTTTGGGAAAATAATGACGGGTGTAGAGCAGAATCATTTGGTCCGGCGTCCGGGCGGTGAGGCGGAGGAAGCGGTTGCCGGTTTCGGGGTCTTTCTCCCAGGTGACGCCGGTTTCAGGGCGGGGCCATTTGTCGGGCCAGCCGGCAGGGTCGGCGGGGTCGGGGGTTTCGAGGTTGCCGTTGGGGATGAGGTCGATTGCGGCGGCAAGGGGCGCGGCGGCGGCGAGGGCGGCAAGGGTTGCGGCGAGAAACAACGCGCGGGTTGCGGGGTGGTGGTGGCGGTGGTGCTTTGGTTTGTGCATGGTAACTGTTATCCGGATACGCGGAAGGCGGGGAAGCCGTCGTGTGCGAGGGCGTGGAGGTGCGTCATGGCCGCAACGGGGGTGGTTAGGTGGGGGCCGCTTTCAATGCGGTAGCGATATTCGTGGAATCCGGCGAGGCTGGCGTCGAAGTTGGTTTCCCAGAAGTTTGTCATGAGCCATGAGTACGGGAGGGGGGGGTCGTTGCCGAGGGCGGGGTGGCCCATGAGGCGGCGGGGGCCGTGCGCAAGGGGGCCGATGTGCAGGAGGGGGGCGTCGGGCGTGGCTATGACGAGGCCGGCGTTTTCGTGGCAGGAGGCGAGTCCTTCCTGTATGCTGTACCAGTCGGTGTTGGTGTCGGGGAGTTGGTCGTGCCAGGGGCGGATGGGGGCGCCGGGTTTGTCGAGCCAGAGTTGTCCGCCGGGGATGGCGAGGGGGAGCGCGAGGTAGAGGTTTTCGGGTTCCCAGACGGAGGTTTTGTGGAGGCGGAGGGTGACATCGACTCGGGGGTGGGTTTTCCAGATGTCGAGGGTGACGCGCCACCAGTGGCAGCCTTCAATGGTATAGTGGAGCGTGGCTGGTATCCGGTTTTCGGTGGCAGGTGGAAATTCGATGCCTGCGAGGGTGCCCGGGGTGGCGCGGACGTCGGCGCCTTTCCGGTTGCGCCCGAGGCGCGAGCGTGCCCGGGTCATGTCGGCGCCTTCGGCGCCGGCAACGGGGG
>JAISAX010000101.1 GCA_031266495.1 Opitutaceae bacterium | reverse complement strand
CTCGGGTCGGCGTGGCGGGGGGGGGGGGGGGGGGGGGGGGGGGGGCCGGGGCCCCCCCCAACGCCGGCCCCGCCCGCGATGCCGCGGACGGGGCCGGGATGTTACTGGCATTGTCGGGGCCTTGATTTTGGGGAAAGGGGACGGGAGAGGACAGGTTGGAGATATCGCCGGGCATGACGCGCCAGGAAAACATGCCGCGCCAGGGAGGGATAATGGCGAAAATGTTACAACGAGGTTAAATCTGCGGCGACGCGAACGCAGGTTACCTTTGTTTCCTTCTGTTCAAAAATAAATTCCCGGGACCTCTCTTTGGATAGAGATAGAATTACAGTTGGGCACTTTGAAAAACTCCTTTTTCCAGACAAACGAACCAACCGCGAATAGACGCGAATGAACGCGAATATTTTTCAAGAAGACCTGCTCTTGTTATCTTCTTTCCGAATTCGCGTCTATTCGCGTCCATTCGCGGTTAAAACGACTTTTTCAAGGTGCCCTAGCGTATTGTTTGGCATCTTCTCTGTTTTATCTTCGTTACCTTTGTTTCCTTCTGTTCAAAAATAAATTCCCGGAACATAAAGTTACGGTTTTTTCGTTTCGCCTTTCCAGCCGGGCAGGTGGGCGGCTTCGGGCGAGCGGGCGAGGATCACGGCCTCGCGCACGGCGCGGGTGAAGGCGGCGTCGTCGGTATCGTCCCAGCGGAGTTTTCCGCGGAAAAAGTCGGCCCAGAGGAATTCCTGGAAAAACACGTCCTTGCGCTCCGCGAAACCGCCGGCCTCCATCACCGCCCACATGAGACCGCGCCACGGATTGCTCCGCAGGTCGAGGAGCGAGGCGGGGAGCTGCGCGGGCGGCAGCGGTTCGCCTCCGTCGGGCGAACCGGGGTACGTGTAGTGCCGCGCGATCATCCGCCGCCAGAACTCGACCGGACTCAGGTCCGACCAGTTGGCGAGAATGTGGCCCCGGGCGGTTTTGTCGGGCTGGCGGGAATCGATGAGGGCGCGCAGCGTGTGATGTCCGTCGGTCATGTACGGCACGCCACCGGGGCCGATGACGATGGGGACGTCCTTTTTTTTCAGATACGCGACGAGGTCCCTGGCGGAGAAGGCGTCGATCACGGTTTGTTTGAAAGCGACTTCGCGAAAGCCGAGGCCAAACTGCGTGGGGTGCAGACACCGGGCGTCGATGGCGACGGCGGCGCCGGCGGGAAGGTCGGGATGGAAAGGGACGTAGTTTTTTTCGTCGTCGGCCCGCAGCAAGGCCGCGCAGGCGAGCGTCACGAGAAATAGAGAGGGATGTAGTGTCCGGAGTTTCATGAATGTCGGCTGGTTCTACCGGGAGGTTCCGGAAATTGAACGAAGAGCAACGAAGAGATGTTACTGACTGATGCTACGCAGGCCGGAGGTAGGGGCTTCGCTTGCGAAGCCCGCAAGGACCTGACCATAACGGGAGATACGCCAATACTGTCCGCCTGGCGCGGGCGTCGCAAGCGACGCCCCTACGACCGATCCGCGTAACTTCAGTTTCTTAAAATAAATACCCTCCTGTTCAGGGTCTTCTTCGCTTTACCTTCGTTACCTTTGTTTCCTTCTGTTCAAAAATGAATTTCCGGAGCTTCTCCAAAAAACTCCGTCCTCCGGTATATTGGGCCGGAGGACGGAGCCATCAGATCAAGGCTTGTTGCTATGGTTATCGATCTGGGGGGGGGGGGGATGCCCCGGAAACAATATCGCGGTTCCGGTTACTTCCGCACGGCACGACGGCGGCGGGCGACGAGCATACCGGCGAGCGCCAGCCCGCCGATGATTGCGGCATACGCCGTCGGCTCGGGCACGGAGGACGGCATGGCCAGTGTCTCGGCAAACGTCGTGGCCACCACGAGATTGTCCAGAGTCAGTGACGTAACGCCGGTGGTGTTGGAATACAGACCCACGAGGGAGACGCTTTTATGCGAAATAGCATGCGTACTGATTGCGCTATTATCCACATAAAGCGTCGCCATATCATCGCTGTCGTTGACGGAGAAGGTGTATTCGAACACAAGCCGGTAGGTGGTAGTGAAGCTATAGCTTTCCGATCCCCAGTCAACGGTGGTATAACCAGTTCCGGCTCCACGGGTTCCCAAAAGGAAACCTTTATCCCCGTCGGGTTTGATGCGGACAGTGAGTGTTGCCCCCCCGTCATCCCTGAGGCTAATAAAATAGTCTCCATAGGTACTAGCCGAAGTAGCTGACGACACAGAGATGTCGAAACCGACATAAAAGGTACCGGAGGAGAGCGAGCCAAATGAGGCAGTTACACCACCGCCTTGACTAAAGGAAACCGCCCCGTTTTTGATAGTTAACAGGTTAGTTCCACTGTCAGTTGCCTCCCAGCCGTCCTGATCCTTAAGCAGTACGCCATCGCTATAATCGAAGGCGTCGGAAAAGAGCACGGTGCCGAAGACAGGCGCGGAGAGTGCGGCCAGACCGAGAGTGGTCGTGAGAAAGCCCGCCCGGAGGCGAGAATTCAGATGAGTTATCATGTGTTTCATGGATGTTTTATTCTGGTTGTTTGTGAACGGAACATCGGAAGGCGATGCCGTCCGCGAAGTGAATTCGCCCGCATGGGAAGCGAGAAAGGATATGTAGTATGAAAGAGTGAAGTTTTTCAGGACTGGCCGGCGCGGGGTGAAGCCCCGGTGGCCAGGAGAGGGGGGAAGTCCCCGCCATCCCGAGGTCGGGATGGCGGGGCTTCGTTATGCAATCCCGCCGGGAGACAAATCCGGGCGAGACGAGGCGAGACAACCGGGATCAGTTGACGATAACCAGGGTGACGCCGGGTTCGCTGGTGGTGTCGTAGGCAAGCCCCGTCGGCGCAGTGGCCGGAGAGACCGTGCCGAGCACACGGAACACCGTGGCGGCAGAGCCGTCGTTGGTGATGGTCGCGTTGCCGAGGCCGCCGAGGTTGCCGTTGATGGTGAGCGTGCCGGGGGCGGTGGCCGCGGACACATTGATGGCACTGTTGGCCGCATAGACCACCGAGCCGTCGATCGTGCCCGCGCCGGTCAGGCTGGCGCGTTCGGAGCTGTTGTCGCCCTGGATGGTGACGGTGATGGAACCGCTGCCGAGGGTGACGCCGGAGGAGATGACCGTAAGGCCGTTGCGCAGGTTGACCGCGCCGGTGACGCCGGAGGCATCGCCATTGATCACGAGTTTGGCCTGGCCCTGCCGGCGGAGGCTGCCCGTGCCGGAGAGGGTGCCGTTGAGCGTGAGGGAGGCGGATTCACCGGTGCCGCGGGCGTAGATGCGCCCGCCGCCGGAGCCGATCACGATGTCGTTTTCGACGGTGATGGCCTTGTCGGTATCGGAGGCGAGGTGCGCATCGTTGTCGATGGACACGACCGTGGTGGCGGCCGAGCCAAACTCGTAGGTGCTGCCATTGATGTCATCGGTGGTGAGGAGCACCTCGGTGCCGGCGCCGTCGATCGAGAGGCCGGAGGTGCCGGTCGGGATGCCGTTTTCCGTGATCTCGAGGGTGCCACCGAGCACGAAGGTGTCGCCGGTGTAGGCCTTGATCTGGTTGCGGAAACGCTGGCGGGCCACGCCGGTCTTCACCACATCGCCCGCGCCGGAGATATCGCCCTTGTAGGAGAAGTTGCCGGCGGTATCGAGGGTGAGCGTGTTGCCCGAGGTCACGATCACGTTGCCGTTGGCATCGCCCTGGAGGCCGCCGATGGTGAGGTCGTGGCCGTTGAGATCGAGGACGGCGTCGTCGCCGATCTGCACGGTGCCGGTGGCGGGGAGCACGTCGTCGGCCAGTGCCTGGATCGTGCCGACGTTGATCGACGTGGTGCCGCTATAGGTGTTGGCTCCGCCGAGCTTGAGAACGCCCTCGCCGAGCTTGAGCAGGCCGCTGGTGCCGGCGACGGGAACCGAGAGGGTGGCGGTGTAGCCGGCATCGACGGTGACGGAACCCTTGAGGGTCAGGGTCTGGTTCGAGTCCGGCTGCACGAGATAGCCGTCGGCATTAAAAACCAGATCGACCGCAGTGATGTCAGTTGTGAGCGTGACGGTACCGCTGTCGCCGCCGAAGACGGCGCTATAGTTGGCACTGTTGCTCCACGGTTCCTCATCGCTCCAAACATTAGCAGTGGTGTTCCAGAATCCGGGTCCGCCTGCGCCGTCTTGCCAGGCCTGCGGAGTGCCGGCAGCCACGGCGCTAACCTCGATGTCGGTGATGCCGAGGCCGTCGCGGCGGCCGCTGCCGGAGGCGGTGGAATACTGCCAGCGGAGGTAAGCCCCGGCGCCGTCAGGAAGAGCAGCGGGCAGGGCAAACTCGACGTCCACCTGGGTGTAGTAGTCGGGGTTGTTGCCATCGTAGGCGCCATTGTCGCCGACGTTGACCTTTGCCGGCGTGTCGGCGAGGTCGGGCAGGTTGGAGAAGCCGCCGGTGGAAGTGTTGTACTTCAGGCGGATTGAGTTCTGGCGCGGACCATCCCGCCAGATCTGCACCTTGTAGCGCACGCGGAGCCGGGTGAGATCGGAGCCGGTGTCGTTTCTGAAGTACAGGAAGAGTCGGGAATCGCCGAGATCGCCCCCGCCCTGGTCGCCTTCGAGAATGCCGAAGGCAGTGCCTCCGGAATTGGTGTAGGCCCAGAATCCGGAGTCCACCGTGGCGCCGGAGCCGTCGCCAATGCCTTTGTATTGGATTTGGGGAGCGGGAATCCCTTGATCGGACTCCACAATGAAGTCCGAGGGCACAGTGGCCGGAGTCCCCAGGTAGTCGCTGAAGTTTTCGGTGATAGGGTTTGCTGTGGTCAGGGAGCGTTGCGCGTGGACAACATTCCCGCAAAGAGCCGCCGAGGCGGCGAGGAGCGCGAGGCTCCGGTTTATGATTTTATTTTCCATGATCTGGATTTTTTTTGTTTCTTTTTTGTGATGCCGAAACGGGGACCGGCGTCCGGTTCGCTTCGACGCAGGCACTCTCGGGGAAGGCTTTGCCGGGCGACACAGGAGAATGGTTACAGTCAGGTAAACTTTGCCGCCGGCCCTGGTGATTCATTTATAACCATCCTGATTGGTAGCGTGTTGTGAAAAACCAACAAAAACGGCTTTTTTGACCCGAAAGGGGATTGACAACACGCGGGAACGTCCGGAACCGGGCGTATTGTCCGGACGGATACGACAGGACAACAAATTGATGATCAGAGGGAAGGATTGCTCCGCCCGGAAATATCCGCGGGCGAAAAAAAAACGCCGGAAAATTTCCGGTGTAATAATACGCGGATACAGGAATGAATGTATTTCCGTAACCTGGTTTTCACACAGGACCGCCACGCTCGCGCGGGCACATGCGAGCGTGACAAGCGAAGTACTCGTTTGGCCGCGAGTGTGCAGTCAAAGGTCAAAAGCCGGAAGGTCGAAGGTCGCCAGCGGCTCCGCTGCGCGGAGCATTTTACTTAACTGATGTTACGCGGACTGCCATGAAGAGGCACGGGCTTTTTCTGACAATCCCCGTGGACGACGCGCAGCGTCGCCCTTTGCCACCAGGCAAGATCATTTGTTTGAGAGAATGACAGTTGTTTACAGTGAATGACACGAAG
>JAISAX010000096.1 GCA_031266495.1 Opitutaceae bacterium | reverse complement strand
CAGCTCCACGAGCCTGTCGGCCAATAGCCGCAGCGTCCACCGCGCCCGTCCTTCCGGCGCCGCTGAACATGCCAGCGCCACAAGATGCGCCTCCGTCTCCCCGTCGATCTTGCGCGCCTTCGGCCGCGGACCGCCGCTTTTCCTCTCAACTGCCCTGTCCATGCCCCCCTCCTCCAACCGCCGCTTCACCCGGTCAACTCTCCTCATGTTCTCCCTCAACGCATCGCAGATTTGCTGGTTGCTCACCCTCACAAAACAGTTGTCGCGCTGTTCGTAGTCCATGCTCGCGCGGTCCATCTGCCGGGCCAGCCACTCGCGTCCGTTCAGGCATACCTCCACGTTGAACGCAAACCAGGTTTGCACCCGCACGTGGATCAGGCCGAACTCGGGGTGCTGGTAATAGTGATACAGGTGGGTGTATTTGCGGTTTTCCAGCACCAGGTGGCTCTCTCTTGGGTCAAGATCTGTCTGCTTCTCCCGGTTTTTGCTGATGTGCCCCCGGCGATTGTCCTGGAACAACCGGTAATTGTCCCGGAGCAATCGGTCATTGTTCAGGAACAATCGGCGGACGGAGCGCTCCGCCAATCGGCGACTCGCCTGACTCAGGCCGGGAAGGTGATGCTGTCCTTGCCGAAATACGGGACGAGCACGGCAGGCACCTTGACGCGTCCGTCGGGCTGGAGGTTGTTTTCGAGCAGGGCGGCAAGGACGCGCGGGACGGCCAGGCCGGAACCGTTGAGCGTGTGGACGAGTCCGGTTTTGCCGTCCTTGCCCCGGAAACGGATCTGCGCGCGGCGGGCCTGGAAGGATTCGAAGTTGGAACAACTCGACACTTCCAGCCAACGGCCCTGGCCGGCGGCCCAGACTTCAAGGTCGTACTTTTTCGCCTGCGCAAAGCCGAGGTCGCCGCCGCACATGAGGAGCACGCGGTAGGGCAGCCCGAGCTTGCGCAGGAGGCTTTCGGCGTCGTCGCGCAGCGCGTCCAGCTCCTCGTAGCTGGTGGACGGATGCACCCACTTGAGCAGCTCGACCTTGTCGAACTGGTGCAGGCGGTTGAGGCCGCGCACGTCCTTGCCGTAGCTGCCGGCCTCGCGCCGGAAACACGGGGTCCAGGCGCAGCGGCGCACGGGCAGGGCGGCTTCGTCGATGATCTCGTCGCGAAAAAAATTGGTCAGCGGCACTTCGGCGGTGGGCACCGCATAAAAACCGTCGGTCGGGACCTCGTACATCTGGCCTTCCTTGTCGGGAAGCTGCCCGGTGGCGGTGGCGCTGGCGGCGTTGACGAAGACGGGCGGGTTGACTTCCTCGTAGCCGGCCTTGCCGTTTTCATCGAGGAAGAAGTGGAGCAGCGCACGCACGAGCCGGGCGGCGTCGCCGATGTAGAAGGGGAAGCCGGCGCCGGTGACTTTGGCGCCGCGGGCGAAGTCGAAGAGTTTTTCGAATCCGGGGATTTCCCAGTGAGGGCGTGCGTGAGCGGGAGGGGGGGGGGGGAGGGTGGCGGGAGCGGCGGGCGAGGCGGGAGGGGCGGGAGCGGCGGGAGGGGCGGAGATGCCGCCGGGCGGCAGGCCCCAGGTGGAAAAGACGACGTTTTCCTCGGGGGTACGGCCTTCGGGCACGCTGGCGTGCGGGAGGTTGGGCAGGGTGAGCATCGCTTGCTTGTGGCGGGCGCCGATCTCGTCGAGCGCGGCTTCGCGTTCCTTCACGGTGGCGGCGACGGTTTTCATTTCCTGCACCCTGGCGATGAAGGCGGGCGAGCCTTTGGGCAGTTTCGCCATTTCGGCGTTGGCGGCTTTTTGTTGCGCGCGGAGGTTCTCGACTTCGGTGAGCCGGGTTCGCCAGGCGGTGTCGAGCGCGAGGAGGGCGTCGAGATCGACGTCGAGATGCTTTTTGGCAATCGCGGCGCGGACGAGTTCGGGCGATTCGCGGAGGAGTTTCGGATCGAGCATGGCGCTTGTGTGCTTGTCTGCTTGTGTGCTTGTTTGTCTGTAAAAGTGTGCCCTGAAAAGGCTCACTTTCGCGACGGGCGGGGAGAACCGGCAAGTGGAAAAACGGCAACCCTGGTTTCAAGTCGCTCCAATATTCCGTTTGACAGGGGGTGTGCGGATCCGTGTTTTGGACCCTTTTATGAAAGTCGTCTCCTCCATCAAGTCTGCCAAAAAGCGTCACCCGGACTGCCAGGTCGTGCGTCGCAAAGGTCGCATCTACGTCATCAACAAGACGGACCCGCGTTACAAGGCCCGCCAGGGTTAACCCGCCGCAATCGGCCAATTATCAAGGAATTGGAATTATAATATCATGAAAGCTGAAGGTCATCCCGTTCTCAACAACGTCTGTTTCCTCGATGTCGCCACCGGCAAGCGCTTCCTCACCAGGTCAACGATGAAGTCGGCCCGCAAGGAGCAGATCGACGGAAAAGAGTACCACGTCGTGTTGCGCGACGTGACCATGGATTCGCATCCCGCCTACACCGGCGAGAAACGCATCGTGGACACCGCCGGCCGCGTGGACAAGTTCACCTCCCGGTTCCGTCGCGGCAGCAAAAAATAAGCCCGCCGCGCTCCGCCGCGGGGGGGGGGGGGGGGGGGGGGGGGGCGGGGG
>JAISAX010000010.1 GCA_031266495.1 Opitutaceae bacterium | reverse complement strand
TCCGCGAGAACATCGACTTCGGATTCTCCGAAGCCCGGACCGTTTACGGCAATATCGGCGTCAATTGCTGGATCTTTAAAAAAGACGAAACCACCGCCGCCTGAGCCCGGCCCCCCCCCCCCCCCGCACCAGAAGCAATTACCGAATACACAAGGAGACACCCGACATGGCTCTCGCACCTTCCCGCACCAAATACCGCAAAGTCCAGAAAGGCACGCGCAAGGGTAACGCCAAGCGCGGCAACACCATCGCCTTTGGCGATTTCGCCCTCCAGTCCCTGTCCCGCGGCCCCATGACCGGCCGCCAGATCGAGGCCGCCCGCGTGACGATATCCCGTCACCTCAAGCGCAAGGGCAAACTCTGGATCCGCATATTCCCGCACAAACCCATCACCAAAAAACCCGCCGAAGTCCGCATGGGATCCGGCAAAGGCGGCGTCGAATACTACGTCGCCCAGATCAAGCCCGGCGCCGTCCTCTTCGAGCTGGCCGGCGTGCCCGCCACCATCGCCAAGGACGCCTTCCGCCTCGCCGACGCCAAGCTCCCCTTCCACTGCCGGTTCATCGTCCGCGAAGGCGCCGTGCAATAACCCCCCCCCCCCCCGAGGAAACACACACGACATGACTTCCAAAGAAATCCGCGACCTCTCGCCCGCCGAGATCGACACCCGCATCCGCGACACCCGCGCCCAGCTCCTCCAGCTCCGCCTGCGCAAGCAGACCGGACAAGTCGAGAAAACGCACGAACTGCACAACCTCCGCAAAGACATTGCCCGCCTCGAAACCATCCGTAACGAGAAACAAAAACAGGAAAAAGCCGCCGCCTGAGGGCGCCGCCAGCAAAGACACCCATGTCCACCACGACAACCGCACCCGCCCGCAACTCGCGCAAGACCCTCACCGGCGCCGTCACCAGCCGCTCCGGTGACAAATCCGTCAAGGTCACCGTCCCCTACAAGGTTCCGCATCCCCGTTACCAGAAGGTCATCAATCGCAAAACCGTCGTGCACGTTCACGACGAGAAGAACGAGACCAGGCCGGGCGACACCGTCGAAATCATGGAGACCCGTCCCCTCAGCCGCCTCAAACGCTGGCGCATCGTCCGCATCCTTCACGCAGCCCGGATCGCCGAAGCCGCCGCCATCAGCGAAGCCGACGTCGCCGCCAGCCTCGAAGCCACCAAAGGCTGAAACGCGGAGCAACCCACCCACCAACGCCAACCACCCGACATTTAAAGGAGATCTGCAATGATCCAACTCCGCTCCCTGCTCGAAGTCGCCGACAACACCGGTGCCCGCCGCGCATCCTACATCCGCAAAAAAGGCCAGATGACCGACACCGCCGGTGTCGGTGATATCATCACCGTCAACATCAAGGAAAGCTCCACCGACGCTTCCGTAAAAAAAGGCGAAGTAGCCAAGGCCGTTGTCGTCCGCACCAAAGCCCCCATCCGCCGTGCGGACGGCAGCTACCTGCGCTTCGACAGCAACGCCATCGTCATCATTGGTGCCGACGGCAACCCGAAAGGCACCCGCATCTTCGGCCCGGTCGCCCGCGAACTCCGCGCCAAAAACTTCATGAAGATCATCTCCCTCGCGCCGGAAGTACTCTGAACAAACATGGCAACAACCCAAAAATTCCACATCAAACGCGGCGACGAAGTCGTCGTCCTCTCCGGCGCCAACAAGGGCAAGTCGGGCAAGGTGCTTGAAGTCGTCGCGCCCAAACAACGCGCCCGCGTCGAAGGCCTCGCCATGATCAAGCGTCACGAAAAAAAGTCGGAGAAAAACCCGAACGGCGCGATCATCGAACGCGAAGGCACCATTCACGTCTCCAACCTCCAGTTGAAAGCGAAGTACGACGGCTCCAAAAAACGCGCAGCAGCCGCCGCCGCGAAAACCGCCTGATACCGCAAAACGCCGGATCACCGAAACCAAAGCTTGCAAAGGGCGACGTTACCCCGTGTAACCTCGCCCCTTTTCCCTCTCCACACCTGTCGAAAAACTCTGGCACGCCGGGTCGGCAATCCGGCGATCAATGCATCCAATGAGCACCACCAAATCAGTCCCGTCACTCAAGACCCTCTACAACGAGCAGGTCGTCCCCGCGCTCGTGAAAAGCCGCGGCTACAAGAACAAGCACGAAATCCCGCAGCTCGTGAAAATTAGCCTCAATACCGGCATCGACGCCGAGGCTGACAAAAACCAGATCACCGACATCCAGCGCGACCTCGGCCAGATTGCCGGCCAAAAGCCCGTTCTCACCAAGTCCCGCAAAGCCATCTCCAATTTCAAGCTCCGCCAGGGCCAGATCGTCGGCGCCTACGTCACCCTTCGCGGCGACGCCATGTGGGAATTCCTCTACCGCCTCCTCGCGGTGGCCCTCCCCACCATCCGCGACTTCCGCGGCGTCCCCGCCAAACTCGACGGACGCGGCAACTACAACCTCGGCATCTCCGACTTCACCATTTTTCCCGAAATCGTGGTCGAAAACGTCAAAAAAAGCATGGGCCTCGACATCGCCATCACCACGACTGCGGAGACGGACGACGAAGGCCGCGAACTCCTCAAGCTCCTCGGCATGCCCTTCCGCCGCACCGAACAACAAATCGCCGCCGAAGCCGCCAAGGCTGCGGCGTAATCCCCCCCCCCCGCACTCGCAAGAACCACGCTTCCAAAAATGCCGAAGACCTCCGCCATCAACCGCAACGAGAAACGCAAGAACCTCGTCGCCAAACACGCGGCCAAGCGCGCCGAACTCAAGGCCACCCTCCTCAATCCGGAAACCACCGACGAGGATTTTTTCGCCGCCCAGAAGAAGCTCCAGAAGCTCCCTCGCAACTCCTCGCCCGTGCGTGTCCGTAACCGCTGCTCGCTCAGCGGCCGTCCCCGCGCCTACATCCGCAAGTTTGGCGTTTCCCGTATCCAGTTCCGCGAACTCGCCCTCGCCGGCAAAATCCCCGGTGTGACCAAATCCTCCTGGTAATCCCCCGCCCCGGTGCGGGGGGGGTGGTGGTTGGGTGTTGTTGGTGGTTGGGGCCGGGGGGGG
>JAISAX010000007.1 GCA_031266495.1 Opitutaceae bacterium | reverse complement strand
CTTCCGGTCTCCCTCCAGTCGCAGCAGGGCGTTGAGCAGCGAGATGCACAGGGTCTTGTGCCCGCCAAACACGGTCTTGAAGGCCAGGTCGTTCTTCGGATTCAGATATCGCGACATGTCGGGCGGGAAACGTGTCCGGCCTCGGGACGAATCTCAACCGTGAAGTTCCGTGCCCGCAGGGAGGGGGGAGGGGGGGGGCGAGCGTCCCGCCTGTGTTCCGGTGGCTGGTGCCGGGGACACGGAAATTGCAGCGCTCATGGATATGTATATAACATCCGGACGAGTTGGGGTTTGACGTTGTTATGATGACGGACACCGGCAGGAGTACTCCCCCCCGCGTCCCTCCGACGCCCACGACCTGCACATGCCGCTTCCCGTCCAGACCATTTGCCTGCCCGACCCGACCCGTCCGTTTCCGGACGCCGGCCCGCGTCCCCCCGCCAACCGCCCCCCGGAAGGCGGCTCCCGCCACGCGCAAGGCCCCCGCCGCCATCCGCATGGCCCCCGCTACCATTCGCCCTTTTTTCACCTCCTCCCGCATGCCTGCACTCTCCCAACCAATCCTGTAACAACAACAAACAAAAACCGGTCCAGTCAAACCCGCCAAACCCACAAGAAACGGCCGTAAAAGCGAATCAGAACAAAATGGATACACAGACACGGAACCACAGGACACGAACCGCCGCGCTGCTTGCGACCTTGACCCTGGCGACCGCCGCCGCCGCCGCGACGGCCCCCGGGCAGACCACCGGAGCAAGCATTCTGGAAAGCCTGGGCATAGGCATGCAACTGGTCCCGGTCGGCGACGCCGGCAACGCGGCGGACCCCGCCACCGGCGGCAACTACGGCGCGGTTGGTTACGACTACCATATCGGCACCTATGAAGTGACGAACGCGCAGTACGTGGCGTTCCTGAACGCCGTGGCCCGGGAGTCGGACCCCTACGGCCTGTACAGCGGCGGCGGCGGCAGTAGCGGTTTTTACAACCAGGCAGGCATCGAACGCGACGGAAGCCCCGGCAACTACACCTACAGGGTGGCAAATTACCGTGAATCGAGACCGGTGGCCTATGTAAGCTTCTGGGACGCGGCCCGGTTTGTGAACTGGCTGGGCACGGGGGATACGGAGACAGGGGTGTACAACCTCGGAAGCGTGGCCACCCCGGCGAACAGCGCCATAGCCCGCGACCCGACCGCGTGGGAAAACGGAGCCTTCGCGATAGCGAACGAAAACGAATGGTACAAGGCGGCGTACTACAACGGAGACGGCACCTGGCGGACGTATCCGACAACGGGAGACCTGAGTCTTGACCGGGCGAACTACGACTCCCACCTCAGCCAGCGCTTCGATACGGTGGATGAGGATGCGTTTGATCTGGTGGGCGGAGCGCGTTCGTTTTACGGCACATACCATCAGGGAGGCAACGTCTGGGAATGGAACGAAACGATCACCGGAGGCAGCGGAGTGCGGGGCGGTTCGCACAACGACTACGATCTCGGGGACCTGGATTTTTTTGGTCCTGGCGTTTGGGTCGATCACGGCGGAGGCACCCTTGCCGCCGCCGTGCACTACGACAAGTCCCCGACATACGAATTCGAATACGTCGGTTTCCGCGTAACCGTCCTGTATGTGACAGCCGTGCCCGAACCCGCCGCGTATGCCCCGTTTGCCGGCCTGGCGATGCTGGCCGTGAGCCTGTGGACGCGGCGCGGAAAGCTGGCGCGCCGCACACATCCTGCCCCTCCCCCCCCTGCCGTCCCCCCCCGCTCCGCCCGCCGCACGGGCGCGTTTTTCGGCCACCTCCTCGCCCTCGGCGCGTGCCTCGCCCTCCCCGGGCCGGAAGCCGCCGCCCAGGACTACGGGGATCCGGCATACTGGACCGGCACCGAAAACGATGACGTGGGCAGCTCGCAGAAATGGACAGGCAATGTCGCGTATGGATATCCCGACTACGACTACGATGCCGACGCCGTCATCAACAACGGGACAACGGCCTATCTCCGCACTGCAACCGCCGTTGGAAAGAACACCCGGCCTGTATCGCTAACGGTCGGCTCCTCGACCGGCGCCACCGGAGACGGCAGCGCCACTCTCGTTATCGATACGGACGTTATATTCTATTACTGGCTGCGCATAGGCGACAACGCCGGGGGGACGCTCAGGATCAACCAGGGCAAGACCGTTAATATCTGGGAACTTTACGGTGACGTCGGTGATGTCTATGTGGGCTACGGCAGCACCGGCACCGGCCATCTGATTCTCCAGGACGGTGCCAAACTGGACGCAAGTGGAGAGTTTTTTGTTGGAAACACCAATGCAGGCACCACAGGCACGATCACAGTCGAGCGCGGACAATCCACGATTGTCTCTGCCTATAATTTCGAGGTACATGCCGGGTCCACGCTGGAACTGGAGGCGGGCGCCACGCTCGGAATCACCGGGTTTACCACCACCCAGACCGGAGCACACATTAATGGAGGAGCGACGCTGGTATTCGACGGCGCGGAAGCCATTGCCGGGACAACCGTGTTCATCGACATCACCGGCGGCGCCCTCGATCTCGGCACCCTCACCACGGACACGAAACTGAACGTGGAGCTGAACAACCTGGCCGCCGGCGCGTACGAACTCATCCATGCCGCCGGGGGAATCGGCTATAGCGGGGACACCGGGATCACCGCCGGCAACATCGCCGACTACATCACCCTGACGGGCGACAGCGCGGGGGAACTGAATGTGTATATCGAGGGCAATTCCCTCTGGGTGGGCGTGACCGTCGCCGTGCCCGAGCCCGCCGGGTATGCGACGCTGGCCGGGCTGGCGTTGCTGGCGTGGGTGGCGTGGGTGGCGATGCGCCGCAGCCGCGGCGCGCACGGCGCGCACGGCTGACCCTTTCCCGGAGGCGGACGCGAGTCCAGCGGACTGCCTCCGGGGGGTATTGTAGTTCGTATTCATTGGATAATGCGAGGGCGGCGGGTCTTCGGGCCTGCCGCCCCCCTTTTTTTGGGGGGAGAGGAAGGAGGGGGGGGGGGAATTAATAACTGATGTTACGCGGTGCCCTTCGTAGGGGCTTCGCTTGCGAAGCCCGCAACGACCTGACGCAACGGGAGATTCGCCAATTCTGTCCGCCTGGCGCGGGGGTACCAAACCAAACCCCCACCATACACCGTCGGTAACACAAGTAAAAAAA
>JAISAX010000809.1 GCA_031266495.1 Opitutaceae bacterium | reverse complement strand
CGTTGACGATTTCGTTGGCGGTGAGGGTGAGTTCTTCGGAGATGTCGCGCAGGTGGATGCGTCCGTTGACGATCTTGTTGGCGGTGATGTTGACGTCCGTGCACGCCTCGATGGTGAGGACGCGGGGTTTGCCTTCGCGGGCGACGAACTGGTTGCCGGTGATGTGGACGCGGTGATTCCCGAAGCGTTTGGTAGTGGCACTGTGGAGACGCAGGAAGTCGCCCTGGAACCTGGGATCTCCGTCGGGTTCGACCATGACGAGGTTGCCCGAAATGATGATGCTGTCTCCCCGGAAGTAGCAGCCGATGCCGTAGTATCTGGAGTTGATGGCAATGTTGTTGGCGATGACAACCTTGCCGGTGCCTTCGGTGTCGTAGGCCATGTCGGTCATGTAGCGGGCAATGTTGTCGGACATGAGGACGTTGCGGGCTTTGGATCCCCAGGCGAGGGTGCGTCCGTATTCGGCCTGGTTGCCGAGGATGCTCACATCATAAACGCCGGTGGTGTGCTCGGAGTATCCGGGCGCACCGGGGGGGAGGCCGCGTTTGACGATGGCGGCGGAGTCGGCGGGGATTTTGCCGCCGTGGCCGCCGGCGTGGGCGTCGCCTCCCCACCAGGTGCATTGATCAACAACGTAACGGGAATGGTTGCCGGTGTGCAGGAGCCATTCGCTGCCGTGGTTGACAGCGGTCATGTTGCGTCCGTGGGTGGCGAGGTTGTCGCGCACGGTGAGGCGCGAGGTGTTGCGGGCGATGACAAGGCTGTTCAGGTGGCTGGTCCGGCAGTCGGTAATGTGGACGTCACTACAGTTTTCCAGGTTGATGGCAGCGATTCTTCTGGCTGGCGCTTCTTTTGTCTGCTGGATGCACCAGTCGGGTTGGGTGCGCAGGGCGCGGAGTCCGGTGATGCGGAGATTGGCGCGGTCTTTTGCACGGATGAGGTGGGCGAGGTCTTCGGCGTTGATTTCGCGGGTGCCGGGGGGGAGGGGGGGGGCCACAAAGGGGGCGTCGGCGGGGTGTACGCCGGAATAAGTGCGGTCGTGCGTGGCAGGGTCGGCGGGGATGATGTTCGCGGAGGGATTGCTGAAGTTGATGGCGAGGTTTTCGATGGTGACGTGGTCGCCGTCGAGGGCGCGCCAGACGCGGGGGTGGGCAGGGTATTGTTTTTTGATGGCAACGATGTCGGGGGTGATGCGGGCGTTGTGGTCAAAAATGAGGCGGGTGCCGGCGGGGAGGGCGAGGGGGCCGAGGAGGTGTTCACCGGCGGGGATGTTCACGGTGCGCTGGCCGGCGTCGAGCTGCGCGCGGAGGGTGTCCGTGATGTCGGCGGGCGCGGCAGTGGCAGCGTGGAGGCGCTCCCGCAGGGTCGCGGAAACGCAGAGTATAAACAGGGCGGTTATCGTCGCCCGGACGGGAAGGGTGTTTGTGGTGGACATGAGGTTGGAGGTGGGAAAGGGAAGGGAGAGGGGGGGGGAGGGAAGAATGAAGAATGAAGAATCTGATGGTACGCGGATCGAGCGTGCGGGCTTCGCAAGCGAAGCCCCTACGGGAAGCGAAGTCCGCGCATGGGGCGTCGCGTAATTCCGGTTCTTCACTGATCCCAGGCGGGGTTGCCGACGTACGTGGTTTCGTCCGATGCCTGGTAGTGGAAGGGGTTGTCGCGGGTGAACTGGGCTTTCAACAGCTGGCTGACTTTCTGGAAACGCGCATGGCCATCGACATAGAGCACGCTGATGCGCTTGTTGTGCGGCTTCGGGACGGCCTGGCGGAGGTCGCCGGGTTTGCCATCGATAACATTGCGGTCGAGCCATCGTCCGTTGTTCGCGAGGCAAAGCGCGTAGATGTGGTTGGCGGGTTGCGTGACGTTGCTGAAAGAGAAACCGTAGCAGTCGTCGTTGCTTACCCAGCGGGAGAGAAAATGGGTGTATCCATATTTCCATGTTGTTGCTTGCTTGCCGGTCTTGACTGTGCAACTCAACTGCGCATCGACCCGGGCCTGGAGTCGGGCGGTGTCGGTGATGTCCGGGAAGATGTATTTGCCGAGGGCGAGCGAACCTTCCTTTTTCCACACGTCGCCCGAATGCCAGTCAAGCACGGGAAACCTGTCCTTGTTGTCGGCGAGATAGAGGCCGAGCGCGGTGCCGATTTGCCGTATGTTGGACAGGCAGCGGGCGTCGCGAGCTTTCCTGCGGACGCCAGCCGTCACGGGAATCAGGATACCTGCAAGTATCCCGATTATCGCTACAACGGTGAGCAGTTCGATCAGCGTGAAGGCATGGATACGGGTGCGGGCATTGCGTTTCATGATCGGGGGGGGGGGGGAGGCTTCAGTGGCGGTTACGGAGGCGGAGGCGCAGGATGCCGATCGCGCCGAATACGCCCAAAGCCGTGACGAGCGCGGTAGCGGCGGGTTCGGGAACGGGCGGCGGGGTGGCATTGACGGAGAGGGTGAATGAGTCGATTTGCGTGCTGGAGTTGGGGTATTGCCCGAAGAATGACACTGCGGTGACGTTTCCGGGAGAAGCCGCAAACACATAGTTGGAAACGACGCTGGTTCCGTTGATGCTCACGTCCGTAACCGTAAGGGTGCTCTGATTGTAGCTGATGGAGTAAGTATAAAAAGTGGTGGCCGAATAAGCGCTGCCCAACACATCTGCCAGCGAACCACTCAACGGCGAATTGTCTTGTGCTGTCAGTCCCGAGTTTTTTGACGTAAGCGCCCAAGTTCCGCCGTTGGGGTCGATCCTGAGTCGGACCAGTGCATTGGTGGTGGGATTGCCTCCCGTGGCGCTGTTGCCGAAGGCGATGCCGAAAGTCCGGTCTCCGGTCCCGCCAGCGGCCTTCATGCGGATTTCAATCGTGGCAACGTCACCAGAAGATGAATACGTTCCGAAATTGAACGGAAGCGCCAGGCTGCTTGTGCCTGAACTGCTTCTGGTCGCATAGCCGTTTGTCTCATCGCCGGTGAGAATCCAGCCGTCGCTTCCGTTCCAGACGAGCGTGCCTGTTTCCGTGGTGCTTCCTTTCACTGCGGAACCGGTTTTGCGATTTTCGGTGATGGAGAATGTGTCGGATGCGATGATGACGGCGCGGGCCGGGAGCGCGGCCAGCGCGAGGCTGGCCAAGGCGATGAGAGCGAGGCGAATGTGTATGTTTTTATCTGTGGTTTTCATGGCGAATAGGTGACGGAATCAGTACAGGGCGGGTTAAGAACGTTACGAAAACGGAATTTTTTGTCCGGTCAATAAAAAATAAAGAACATTTTTGTTGTTTGTAATAACTTGTCATTGCGCAAGTAATGAAATACTTGAGCCGGATCGTCCAATATTCGTTATCGACACGTAAAACAGCTCCTATCAGGTAATCGGCCAATGACGACGCTCAAGGACATCGCATTCGCCGCCGGGGTTTCCGTGGACACCGTTTCCCGCGTGCTCAACGGCAAGGCCGGGGAGGCGTGGCCGAGCGCCGTCCGCCGGGCCGAGCGTATCCGGGAAATCGCGGAAAAACTCAACTACGCGCCCAACAAGGCCGCGCAGATCATGCGCACCCGCAAGACGCACCAGATCGGCGTGATGGTGAGCGAGCTTTACAATCCATTCACCGGACGCAAGGTCGAGGCCATCGCCGACGCGCTGGCCGGTTATGGATACGAGATGTTGCTCGGTCTCACGCGTGCCCGTTCTCGCCCGGACGGCAATGTCGTATCCGAATTTCCCGCCGACTCCGAAAAATTTTTCGCCACCTTCAGTCGCAACCTGCTCGACGGCATCATCAACCTCGATCCGCTCCTCGGCACCGATGACCTCAAGCGCATCGCCCCGCGCATGCCTTGCGTGACCTTCGGACGCTCGGAAACCGAGTCGCCCGCCGTGTTTGATGTCCGTGCCGCCGTGACCATCCTGATGGAACACCTCTGGTCGCTCGGCCATCGTCGTATTGCCATCGTTACCGGCCTGGACAAAGGCGATATGAAACGTGTGCGCAGTTCCGCGTGGGAAGCGTTCTATGCCAGCCGTCCTGTTGCCGCCCGTTCCGAATGGATTATCAAGGGCAACTGGAAGGCCGAGCATGGACGCCAGGCCGCCCGCGAACTCACGGATACCGATTGCACGGCGTGCGTGGCCGGCAACGACCTGCTCGCCGTCGGTCTCATCGCCGGCCTGCGTGAATTGGGCCGCGAGGTGCCGCGCGACTACTCGGTGGTGTCGATCGAGGACTCGCTGTTGACGGAGATCACGTATCCGCCGCTGACGTCGGCGCGCCAGCCGGTCGGGGAACTGGTGCGCCTGACGGTGGCGGCGCTTGTCGATTTGCTCGAAGGCCGACCGATGCCTGCCTGCCAGGTGCTGCCCCCGGAACTGGTAGTGCGTCACTCCTGCGCACCGGTGCTGCCGGCGGTGGCGGCGGTGGCGGCGGCGGCGGGAACGGGTTGATTCCCGGTTTGTTTTTCCGGCAAAGCACATCTACCTTGCCGCATTATGAATTTGGCAGAACGCATTACCATTGATCCGGAAATTTGCCACGGGAAGCCATGTGTTCGCGGATTACGCTACCCGGTCGAGATGCTGCTCGATCTGCCGGGATCCGGCATGACCGAAGACGAGGTTTTGGCCGACTACCCGGACCTGGATGCCGCCGATTTGCGAGCTTGCCTGGCGCACCACTTGCCTTGACCTGGAAGTCGTCCACATTGACATGGCATGAGCACCGTCGCCGAAATCGAAAACGCCCTGGAGCAGTTGCCCGTGGAGCAGCAGCAAGAGGTGGCGGCGTGGCTGGAATCCCGTTTATGGCCGACATCATCCGCTATGCTGGAAGCTATCGACGAAGCTGACCGCTCGTTGGCCACGGAGGGCGGAGTGGCTGTTGAGGACGCCCGCAAGAATCTCGCACAATAGATTATCGGGTAATTTCCGGCAGGAAACCCTTGCCCGCGAGACGAGGAGCGTTGGACTTGGCGGTTTCCGAAACAACCAATGTCCACCGAATCTCTCTCTTCCGTCGCCGCATCTGCGGTCGATACGCCCCCCCCCCCCCCCTGGGCGCGCCCGCACCGGCGGCCATCCAGCTCAATGGCGAACATGTGCTCTGCATTACGCAGGAACTCGGCATTCGCGTCCAGCAAGTCGCCGCCACCGCGCAACTCCTCAAGGACGGCGCCACCGTGCCCTTCATCGCCCGCTACCGCAAGGAAGTCACCGGCGAACTCGACGAAGTCCAGATCACCGCCATCCGCGACCGCCTCGAACAACTCGCCGCTCTCGACGACCGCCGCGCCGCCATCCTCGCCTCCCTGAAAGAGCGCAACCTGCTCACCCCCGAACTCGAAAAGGCCATCGCCGCCGCCGCGACGCTCAACAAGCTCGAAGACATCTACCTCCCCTTCCGTCCCAAAAAGCGCACCCGCGCCACCATCGCCCGCGAAAAGGGACTCGAACCGCTCGCCGAACTCATCTGGCAACAGACCGCATCCGATGCCGAACTCGCCGCCGCGGCCGAGGCGTATGCGGGTAACGAATACACGCCCGACGACGGCACGGCTCGCGGC
>JAISAX010000778.1 GCA_031266495.1 Opitutaceae bacterium | reverse complement strand
ATTCAGGACATTTCAGGAAACCGGCATGACACCAAACCAACGTGTTCCTTCCCCACCCCCCCCCCCCCCCCCCCCGTGAAACGGACTGGCAGGGACAAACGACTTGCACCGCGGGGATCTCCCGCCACCCAATAACGCACCCTGAGAAAAAACCTGCACGCACTTCCGACACCATGAGCACACACACACACACGCACACACACCAACACGCCTCCGTGTATCTTGCCCGATTCCTCCGGTTCACCATCGCCGGATGCTCCGCGTTCCTCGCTCTCGCCGCCGCCGCCGACACCTGGATCCCGCCCGATCGCGACTCCCCGGCGTCCGTCGCACCCGCCGCTCTGGCCGCACCCACCGCACCCACCGCACCCGCCGCTCCGGTCCCATTGGCCGCGCCAACCGCCCTCGCCGCTCCAACACAGGCCCAAGCTCCGGCGCAAGCACAAGCACAAGCACAAGCACCGGCGCAAGCTCCGGCACCGGTGCAAGCGCAGGCTCCGGTCATCGCGCTCTCCCCGAACTTCAACTCCAACCTCTACTCCGTCCAGAAACGCGTCCTCTCCACGACGCAGGTCGGCGGTGCCTACCGTTACCTCATGCGCTTCACCGCGCTGGAAACGGTCACCAACGTCTCCGCCACCGAGCACCTGCCGCCTGGCCTCACGCTCCTCGGCTCCGAACCCGCCGCGCGCGTCGCCGGCAACACCCTCACATGGAACTGGCCGTACCTGAACAAGGGCGAAGTCCGCGACATGGTCATCACGGTGCGCCCCGAGCGCGAAGGCAACTACGTGACGACGACGACCGCCTGCGTAAGCCCGATCGCGGCCCTGCCGCTCTTTGCCGGCACGCCGCGCCTCGAGATCGCCAAGGCCGGGCCGCCTGCCGCCGAACTCGGTGACCCCGTGACCTTTCGTGTGCAGGTGCGCAACAGCGGCACCGCCGTCGCCCGCAACGTCGTGATCACCGACACCCTGCCCGCAGGCATGACCGGCACGGGCAACCTCAACACCGTCATCGGCGACCTGCCGCCCGGCGAGACCCGCGAAGTCACGGTCGTGGCCCGCGCCGACAAGACCGGCACCCACGTCAACACCGCCACCGCCACCTTCGACGGCGGACAGCCCGTGCGCGCCCAGGCCCCGGTCAACATCGTCCAGTCCCGCCTCGAAATCACCAAGACCGGCACCCCGCGTTCCTACATTTACAAGAACGCCACCTACCGGATCGTCGCCAGCAACCCGGGCAGCACGCCCCTTTCCAACGTGGTCGTGACCGACGAAGTGCCCCGCGGCGCCACGGCGGTTGCCGCCGGCCCGCAGCCCGCGATCTCGGGCAACCGCCTCACCTGGACCATCCCGACGCTCGCCCCCGGCCAGAGCCAGACCTTCAGCGTGCAGCTCACCGCCACCCAGCCCGGCCAGACGGCCAACGTCGCCACGGCCGCCGCCACCTCCGTCACCGGCAAGGCGCTCACGGCGCGGGCACAGGCCGTCACCGAGTGGGAAGGCGCGCCCGGCGTGCGTACCGAGATGGTTGATACGGTTGACCCGGTCCGCGTCGGCCAGACCACGACCTACAACATCCAGATCATCAACCAGGGCGTGTACAAGCCGGTCAACGGACAGATCAAGGTGACGCTCAGCCAGCACCTGCGTCCCGTCACCACCGGAGGCGACGCCCGCGGCACGATCCAGGGCCAGACCGTGACCTTCCCCGATGTGGTGCTCAACCCGCACGGCACGACCAAACTCAGCATCGAAGCCCAGGGCGTGCAACCCGGCTCCGGCCGCGCGCGCCTCGAATTCATGAGTTCGTTCCTCGACGAACCCGTCATCAAGGACGAATCGACGTTCGTTTACTGACCGGACCGGTCCGGTCCGCGAACCGGCATTGAACAAAAAGAGGAAAGGGACGCGACTTGCCGGAGCGGCGGCGTCCCCGCCGCCGGACGCGCGCCAGCGCGCCCCCTCCCCCTCCCCGGGTCCCGTCCCTCCGGTCCGCCGCCGACGAGCACGCCGTCGTCACGCCGGGCTTGCTCCCCGCGTCCGGCTCCGCTCACTCACCAAGAGACAGGCAACGCCCACACACGCCCACGCCAACGCCGCCGCCGCCCACGCCATGCTCCAGTCGCTACGCATCAAAAACCTCGCACTCCTTGAGGAAGTCTCGCTCGAATTCGAGCCAGGCTTCACCACCGTCACGGGAGAAACCGGCGCCGGCAAAAGCATCCTCCTCGGCGCCCTCTCGCTCCTCGCCGGCGAACGCGCCGACAAGACCCTCATCCGCCAAGGCGCGCCTGCCTGCGAAGTCGAAACCGCCCTCCATTTCCCAAACCCCGCCCGCATCGACGCCCTCCTTGCCGAACTCGAACTCCCCCCCTGCGAAGACGGCCTGCTCCTCCTTCGCCGCACCCTCCCCCGCGACAAAGCCCCGCGCCTCACCGTCAACGGCAGCCTCGCCACCCTTGCCGCCCTCCAGCGCCTCGGCGAAGCCTGGATCGATTTCCACGGCCCGAGCGAACCCCGCCGCCTCCTGAAAGAAAACTGCCAGCTCGAACTCCTCGACCTCTACGCCCGCGCCGCCCCGCAACTCGCCACCTATCAAAAACACTACCGCGCCTGGCGCGACCTCATCGACGAACGCACCCGCGTCACCACCGAAACCCGGCTCACCCCCGAACAGATCGCGTTCCTCGAAACCCAACTCGCCGCTCTCGACGCCCTCGACCTCACCCCCGAGGCCATCGACACCCTCGAACGCGACTACCAGCGCATGACCCGTGCGCAGGAACTCATCGAACTCGCCTCCGCCCTCGCCAACGGCCTCACCGGCGAGGACGGTGCCACCGCCCGCGTCGCCGCGCTCGTCCGCGAAGCCCGCCATCTCGAAAACCTCGATCCCGACAGCAAACCCCTCGCCGACCGCCTCGCCGCCGCCAGCATCGAACTCGCCGACCTCGCCGCCGAATTCGAAACCCTCGCCGGCCAACTCAACTACGACCCCGACCAGGCCGCGCACCTGCAAACGCAGATGAACACCTGGCTCGACGCCCGCCGCCGCCACGGACGCGACCTCGCCGCCGTCGTTGCCGCGCGCGACGACATGCGCCGCCGCCTCGAACTCCAAGGCGACATCGAAGGCGCCCTCGCCCGCCTCGACCGGGAAATCGCCGCCGCCGAACACGCCGCCCGCGCCGCCGCCGTGGAGTTGCGCGCCGTCCGCGAAAAAGCCGCCCGTGAACTCGCGAAAGTCGCCGCCAAAAGCATTGCGCAACTCGGATTCAGGAAAGCCGACTTCCGTATCCGCCTCCACCCGCTCTCCGCCGCTGCCGCCACAGCTGCCGCCACAACCACAGCCGCCTCTGCCGCCACCGGTGCCGCCGCCGCGCTCGGCCCGACCGGTGATTGTTGTACGGAGTTTCTCTTCTCGCCCAACGTCGGCGAGCCGCCGCTCCCCCTCAACCGCATCGCCTCCAGCGGCGAACTTGCCCGCGTGATGCTTGCCCTCAAGACCGTGCTCGCCGATCTCGACGACGTGCCCGTCCTCGTTTTCGACGAAGTCGATGCCAACGTGGGCGGCGAGATCGGCCGCGTGGTCGGCGAAAAGCTGGCCGGCATAGCCAAAGGCCACCAGGTGCTCTGCGTGACGCATCTCCCGCAAGTCGCCGCGCAAGGCGACAACCACCTTGTTGTCGAAAAAGACCAGAGCGGTGACCGTGCCGAGGTGACGATCACGGCCATCCACGACGACCGCAAAAAGCGCCTCGGCGAACTCGCCCGGATGCTCGGCGACCGCACCGCCAGAAGCGCCCTCGCCCACGCCGCCGGACTGCTGGGCGAGCGCTGATCAGTGAAGTAACGCGGAGGGATGTGACGCGGGCGTCGCGCCCGCCCTGGAGTGCGGCTGACGCCGCACGAACGTCAGTGGCGGGCGTCTGAACCCGGAGCGGCGGCATTCCTGCCGCTCCGGCTCCCGCCTGCGTAACATCAGTTATTAACTGAGGTTACGCACGTCGAAGGTAGGGGCTTCGCTTGCGAAGCCCGCGCCAGGCGGA
>JAISAX010000746.1 GCA_031266495.1 Opitutaceae bacterium | reverse complement strand
TAGTAAGGGACGGACGGCTGTCCTTCCTGTTCCACTACATCGAGGGGGCGCTCGAAATCCGTGTAGCGCCACTCCACGGGTTCTCCGGGCGCGTCGAGCGTGAAGCGGTAATAATACGCCTTCGGGGGCTGCGCGGCGGGCGAGTCTTGCTCTACGCCGGGCATTTCCCAGGGGAGTTGCCAGAAGCCGAGGGTGAGTTTTGCGATGTGCCCGGCGAGGGCGCCGAGTTCGATTTTGTCGGCGGCGAGGCGGACGGTGGCCGCGTGTGGCGTCTCCGTCGTGTTCGGGCCGGGGGTAAACCACCAGGGCATGGTGAAGGACGAGAGGCGGCCGCGCACGGCCGCGAAAAACGCGAGGAAGGCGCGTATCTGTTCGCGGGGGTGTAACAAAAAATCCGCCTCCTGCCCCCAGCGTGGGGCGCGTTCCTGTCCGTCCACGGCTTGTTCGCGCCCCGCGCCGATCGTGGAAAGGGAAAGGCCGTCCTCGCTGCGGTCGATGACTCGCGTCCATGCCGGCGCGATCGAAGGGGGCCATGCGGCCGTGGAGGTTTCCTGCGCGTTGATGCGCACGCGCAGCGCCGCCGGGGAGTCTTCGCGTATGGTGATTTCCCCGACGTTGCCGGCCTCCGTCCCCGTCGCGTCGATGTCCGGCCGTTGCGTGATGCGGCCCACGAGCAGCGGCGCGCAGGGGGTTGCGGGGGGGAGGCCGGGGACGTGCGCGGAGGGGATGACGGTGGCGGTGTCCAGGCGGAGGGCGTTGGCGGTGTCTTGGATGCGGTCGGCCCATGAGGCGGCGGCCAGGATGTCCATCCAGAGGGGCACGCCGACGAGGCCGTCGCCGATGGTGGCCAGGAGGGTGCGCAGGTCCGCCGCATCGGCCTTGCCGAGCGTTAGCGAGAATACCTGCTCCAGGCGCATTTCGAGGAATTGCGGGATGCGGGTTTCGCGGCCTGTCTCGCCCGTGAGGATGTCGGTGGAGAATGAATACCGCATCCGCAGCGATTCGGCCTCGGCTACGTTGGGAACGATGGGCAGGAGGGTGATCTGGCGGTCGGCAAGGTTGGCGATGGGGAATGGCATGGTGTGGTGGGTCGTCTAGGAGGGGATGCCGAATGCGCCGGGGTTGCCGGTGATGATGTCCTGGACGAGGGTGGCGAAGGCGGGGTCGTCGCGGAGTTGGTCGGCGAGGCGGCGGTCAGGCGCGTGGCCTCCCGGATGATGGTGATGTCGGGCATCGCCGGGGGGATGAGCGGGATGGGTGTCAGCGTGGCAACCTCCTCCGTTTGGTGCAGGTGGACGCGCTCCAGAAAGGCGGCGATGATGGACTCGGCGAGGCGCGCATCGGTCGCTCCCTGGTAGAGCGCGGTGCGGATGTCCTCGACGGGGGGGGGGGGGGAGGGAGCGCGGGGGGCGCGGGCCGGGTGATGGCGTCGATCTCGCGGAAGGGGTTGAGCATGGCGTCCACGGCGTCGAAAGGCTCGGGGTCGGGCGCGGCGGGCGCTGGCGTGGCTTGCGCGACGACGGGCGCGGGGGCGTCGGCCTCCGTGAGTTGGCCGGTGATGTAGTAGCCTCCGGCGCCGGCGGCGGCGATGGTGGCGGCGACAAGGTAGGTCTGTGTAGTTGACATGGAAAATAAAGGCTGAAGGGCTGAATGCCTGAAGGCTGAAATCCAGCCCCTCAGCAGTTGTGTAGTTGTATTCCGGATGTGTTTTCAGCCTTCAGCTTTTCAGCCTTCAGGCCTTTATTTTACTCGGCGAGCTGTTTGCCGCCGCGGAGTTTGATCAGGCGCTGCTTGACGGCTTCCTTGGTGGCGTCGCCCTTCTGGTTGAGGACAAAGCCCTCCACCTTGGAAAGACGGGCGGCATCGGCGTCCTTGCCGGCCTTGATCAACTCACTGACGTGGATGTCGAACCAGTTATTATAGTAGGTCTGGAACAACCCCGTCCCCAGGCAGCGGGTATAGTAGGCGGTGAGCAGGTCGGGCGCGGCGAGATCGAGCGTGCGCACGCGCACGGCATTGGCCATGGCCGCGGAGTTGCTGCCCGGCAACGCGGCGATCTCTTCCGCAGTGGCGTAATGAGTAAAATAATACGCGCGGTCGAGGCCGGGGGCGTTGAGCCGGGCCGCCAGGGCGAGGTCGCCGGCGTCGCGCTTGAAGGGACGCACGGCCTTGCCGTTGACGGTGTTGCGGGCGGTGAGCACGTTCTTGATGACGAAGCTGGCGGTGGCCGGGCTTTCGGCGAGGATGGCTTCGATGGAGGGCAGGAGTGCCTCCACGGCGGCGTCGTTGTCGGCGTGCCATTGGATGCTGGCGGCGGTGCGGGCGGCGCGTTCGGCTGCGGTCGTGACGGGGAGCTTGCTGACTTGCGCAGCGGAGGCGCGCAGCGAGCTGGCGAGTTCCAGCGACGTGGGCGCGCTGGCTGCGAAGAGGCTGACGCCGAGGGCGAGAGCCGGGATGAGGATCATGAGTTTCTTCATGGTGTTATGGTGTGGTTGTTTTATGAATACCCGGATTGCCCGCCGGGAGACGGGAAGGGAATGTGTTACGGAGCGGGGGCAACGGTGCGCCAGGCAGGCTCGGCAAGTCGCCAAAGGCCGTGACCGGCGGCGTCTTTCTCGTGCTCTGCGACCGTCCAGCGCAGGTACTCGACAATGAGAGCGGGGTTGTCGGGCCGGATGACAGCATCCACGGGAACCGCGACCATGACGCTGGTGACGATGCCGGTGGTCTGGTTGGCGCGCTGGTAGGCGATGGGACCGGCCCCGGAGCCGGTGGTGATCTGCTTTTTCACCAGGCGCGCATCGGAGGCGGATGACTCGACATACCAGACATCGGGGACGGCGCCGACCTGCCCGGACGTATATTGCCGGGTTGGATCGGGCGAGTGATAGAAGAGATACAAGGACGCGCCGGCGCCGTGAGTGCCGAAGTTGGTTATCGTGATTTTGACTTCGAAGTCCGTCCAATTTTCGCCGGGGAGAGTGTTCAGTTGTATCACGATTACCATGACAGCCGGTATCGGGATGCGGGCATCGACGTAGGCTTTGCTGACGGCATGGGCGCCAATGGTCGGCGCGGCGGACGGGAGGATGATATGCCCGTCAGTCGTCCTCTGTACCAGGTAGGGCGCGGTGGCGCTCGTGCCGATGGCGAGCATCGCCTGCGAGCCGTCGATGTTCACCACGTAGGCGCGGAGGCCATCTGTGCCCGCCACCTTGTCGAGTTTGCCGTCGAGGCTGCCTGTGGTGGCGAGGCCGTTGACGGTGGCGCCGTCCGCCAGGGTCAGCGTGCCTCCGCTGGCAATGGTGAGCGTGTGACCGGAGCCGAAGACGAGGCTTTCGCGGATTTCGTTCGTGTTCGGGTTCTTCGTCACGGGGCCGCTTTGCGCGCGCGCCGCGCCAATGCAGAATGCGGAATGAAGAATGCAGAATGCGGTAATGAGTAGTTTGTTTTTCATGACATGATCAGACCATGATGAAGACGACGGGGTTATCCTCCGCGTCGAAGTTGGCGGGGTGGACGATGCCGGGGTGGGCTTCGTCTTCCGTGCCGGAGCGGACGCGGTAGCTTTTGAGTTCGTCGTTGACGACGCCTTGCAGGATGGTGCCGGCGTCGGCGATGGTCGCCTGGATGGTGGAGAGTGAGCCGACGCCGGAGAGGTTGACGAAGGCGGGTTTGAAGGTGGATGACATGAGCGGGATGGCGGGCGGTTCGGTGGGTTGCCCGCCGATGGGGATGGCGGGTTGGTTGGTGGGCTGGCCGAAGTGCACGGGGATCGGCTGCGCGGGCTGGTCGGTGGGGTGGCCGAAGTGCACGGGGATCGGCTGCGCGGGCTGGTCGGTGGGGTGGCCGAAGTGCACGGGGATCGG
>JAISAX010000689.1 GCA_031266495.1 Opitutaceae bacterium | reverse complement strand
TGTGGATACAACCCCTCTCGCTCGAAGCCGGCCCTCCCTCCCCCTCCCCCCCCGTCCCCCTCCCCCCTCCTTTTACCGCCGACATCCCCGTTGCACTCGCCACCGCCGGTGTACTTGTTGACCGCCCCATGACGCTCGACATCCGGTGGGGGGATCAACGCCTCGCCCTGCCCGTGCGCATCGTCGGCGCCTACCCGGTGCGCCGCCTGCCTGCCGCCGGCGGCAATCCCTTCTCGTCCGGTCAGGCCGAAGCCATTGCCGCGCTTCCCGCGATCACGCTCGACCGGCAATCCGACGTGGTGGAGTTCGCCTTCGATCCGGGCATCACCCCCTGGCGCGGCCCGCAGGATCTCTCCGCCACCGCGCGCATCGCCCATGACGGACGCGGCCTGTATTTCCATTTCAACGTCACCGACAACAAACACGTGCAGGCCTCCACGCCCTCGCGGCTCGACCGCGGCGACAGCGTGCAAATCGCCATCGCCGGCACCGGCGAACATGCCGGCCACGTCACCACCCTTTCCCTCGGCCTGACCGACAAGGGCGAGCAGGCCATCTGGTGCACCCGCTCGACGGGCCTGGCGTCCGCCGGACGCCAGGACACGCCGCTGCGCATCACCCGCACCGGCAACCTGACCCGCTACGAAGCGTGGGTGCCCTTCGACATACTCGGCATTACCTGTCCACCGGATGCCACCGGCGCCCTGCCATTGCGATTCTCGTTTATCGTCAACGAGGACGACGGACAACGCCCCGACCGCTGGCAACGGCGCGTGCGCTACCTGCGCTGGAAAAACGGCCTTGCCAACGAGGCCAGCCGCCTCGGCCACGCCACCCTGCAACCCTGACCCCCGTCCCCTCCGCCCGCCATGACCGAAGCCTGCCGCCAGCAACTCCTGCACGCCATTGTCGATTTCCGGGACGGCCAGTTCGATCCGGGCCACGGCCTTTTGCGAACCTCCGGTGACGCCGGCGGCGCCGGATGCGAATCGCTCCACTACGCGCTCGCCCTGCTGGAAACCGCCGAACGCTCACGCGTAGGCCGGGCCGAGGCGATCCTGCACACCGTCATCGACAACCTGATACGCTCGCTCCGGCATCCATCCGGCATACCCGACGTCGCCCCGGCAACGCTCGCCGACGCCGGCATGATGCTCCTCCTCGTCTGGCACCGGCATCATCGGCGGCTCTCCACGCCATTGAGTCGGCGCCTCGCCGAAACGATTCCGGAAATCGCCCTGCGTATCCGTAAAAAAACTTCATCCGCCCGCGACCTTTTCGTCCTGCTCGCCACCGGGAAACTCTGCCCTGACGACACCCTGATCCGGGACGCCCTTGCCCGCCTCCCGGACCTTCGTCCAAAACTGCGCCTCACGCCTTTCCCGGCGGACGATTTTACCGAAAACCTCATCGCTCTCCACGCCACCGAAAACCACGTGAACCACCCCGAGACTCTCGCCCCTGTCGAAACCCTGCTCGTCCACGCGTGGGAGCAGATCACCGAATATCCCGACAACCCTCCCGCCCCCCCCCTCCCCCTTCCCCTCGCGATTCTCCGCCACCGGATCACCTTCGGCGCAACCCCGCTCTCGTTGCCCACTCCGCTTCCCGTCCACCACCTTCCTGAGCTTTTGCTCTCCCTTGTCGTCTCCCCCCGGTTACCGGACGCCATCCCCACGTAGGGGCTTCGCTTGCGAAGCCCGTGAGGACCTGACGCAACGGGAGATACGCCAATACAGTCCGCCTGGCGCGGGCGTCGCAAGCGACGCCCCGACGTCCGATCCGCGTAACATCAGTTCTTAATTCTTAATTCTTAATTCTTAATTTCCCCTCTCCCCTCTCCCCCCCCCCCGGATCCCGCAGACATGAACCGGCGGGTGTTTGCAGCAAGACTACATATCTACAAGTATTTTTCTCGCACGTCCCGCCGGGGGAACACACGGTGCCTCGCATCAACGCGCCAATTCCCCTGTCATGTATCTTCACATACCGATATTGTATCCGCCTGCTTGCTACGGCCGTCCGTATCCGTGTCTGTGCCCGCGCCCACGCCCGCGCCTGTTCTCTCCGGCGCGTTCGCTCGCATTCTCTTTCGTTCTTGTTGCCATTGCCATCGCCACCATCGCGGACTGCACCGCCTCCGTCGCCTGCGCCGCCGGGCTGGATCAATATCTGGTTGCCCGCTGGACGTTTGACAAAACCAACCCGCTTCAGTCGGACACCGGCAACCTGACGCTGCGCCAGTCGGGAACAGGCCGCGACCAGACGCTGGAGTTCGCCAACGGCGCCGCGATCCTTGGCGCGGGCACGACGCTCGTTTGCGAACAAATCAACTCGAAAGAAAAACCCGGACTCGCAAAAGCGATCACGATCTGGGCGCGCCTGCGCCTCGCCTCGACGGCGGCACCGGACAGCTTCCTCCTCGGCCTGCGCAACGAAACCGCGAAAGGCGACTGGCGCAACATGATCCTGGCCGCCCACTCCCGCGCGTCAGGCGTCACCGGCTTTTTCTCGACGCTGGCCGGCAACACCCAGGCCTCCAGCGGCTCGCGCTCCCTTGCGCTCGAACCAGACCGCTTCGTCTCGCTGGCCCTGGTTTTTGATGGATCGGAAAAGTCCCTCACCTGCCTCGTGGACGGGCAACCCCTCGCCGCGAAACACAAAGACGCACTGGCTCTCGCGGACTTCAACAACTTCGCGATCGGACGCCTCAAGGAGACGGGAGGCACCGCCATGACCATTGACGAAGTGCGCATCTATTCCATCGCCCTCTCGCCCGAATGGGTGGCCGACCTGACCCCCGGAAAACTTTCCCTGCCAGCCAGCGAAACCCCGCAGCGGATACAACGGACACCGCGCACACCGCAGACACAGCGCAGAATCATCGCCGATTTCGAAGACGCCGGCACATGGCGCGTCGTTGCCAACCACGGCACGACACCCGGCGCGTGGTTCAGCGGAGGCACATGGATGGGCGGCTCGCAAAACGCGAAATTCGCCGACGAATGGGTGGGCGAAATGCGTTTCAACTTCGCGGCGGACGCCACCACCGGACAGCGCCGCATGGCCTTCCGCCGCGCAAAAATGTCGCGCACAAGCGGCTTCCTCGACGGCATCGAATTTGACGCCGATTCGCGCGGCCACTCCGCCTCGCTGCGATTCGTGCTCCTCGACTCGATAAAAAAACGCCACACCACGCCCCCCGTCAGGCTGGGGCCGGCGGGCTGGCGACGGCACCGCCTGGCGCTCGACGCCTCGACATGGCCCGCGTTCGACACCGTGCGCTTCCCCGCCTCCATCGAACAAATCATCCTCGACGCGGACACCGGTGGCGCGGGTTCGCTCTACATGGACGACCTTGCCCTCACCGGAACCTTCACGCGCAAGGACGCCCTGGAAATCACTCCCGTGTATTCCGGGATACACTACGAACCGGGAAAACCTCCGCTCCTGCAATACCGCGCCCGCAACGCCTCCCCCGCCCCCGTGAAACTGGAAACCACGCTGACGGTGACATCCTTCACCGGCGCCCCCGTGTTTTCCGGACGCGCCACGGCGACGGCGGACGCGCACGGCCAGGCCCGCCTGCGCTTCGCGCTGCCCGCGCTGCCCGTCGGCGCCTACACGGCGCTGCTCGAAACCGACAACGCCGCCGCCACCACCGGCAATCTCCGGATTACCCACGAAGATTCCTTCGGAGTCTTCGTGCCCAACGGCGCGCGCGTGAACCGCCGCCCCATGTGGTTCGGCGTGCAGGACCAGACGATGTGGCAAGGCGAAGGCGAAAACCGCCTCCATCTGGAATGGATGAAACAGATCGGCTTCGACCTCAACCGCCCCGGCATCACGGGCGGACGCTTCACGCCCGGCGTCCCCGAGTCGCTGGCCGCCCTGCGCCGCCTGTTCGCCCCGTTCGAGGCCGCCGGCATCGATTCGAGCCTGCTCTTCGGCGAACTCCCCCCCGCCCTCACCGGCCCGGAGCGCGACACCCGCGCCGCCCTGCCCCCGGAAAACACCGCCGCCTTTGAACACTACGCAGCCGGACTCGGCTCCCTCCTCTCCGGGTATCCAGGTGTCAAATACGTCGAATTCTGGAACGAACCCGACATCGGTTTCTACCACGGCACGCTGGACGATTACTGGCGGATGTTCGCCGCATTCTCGCGCGGACTGCGCTCCACCGCCCCGCGCATCAAACTCGCCACCGGCGGCGCCACCGTCATCCACCCGCGGGAAAAACCCGGCTTCAACCAGGCCCTCTACTCGCAACACGGCGAACTCTACGACATCGCCGCCTTTCACGCGCACGGCCCCCTCGCCGCCTACACCGAACGCCACCAACTCGTCGAAAAATGGCTCGCCGGCGCGGGCCTCTCCAAACCCATCGCCAACACCGAATCCGGCGAACGCAGCGCCACCTCCGTCCGCGGCCACGGATACGCCGAACAGGCGATCACCCTCGTCAAAAAAATCACCTGGGCCAAATCCCGCCCCCGCAGCGAATTCCACATCTGGTTTACCTTGCAGGATTATTGGGACATGGACCCCGATGCCGACGACTCCTTCGGCCTCGTCACCTCCGACAACCGCGCCAAACCCGCCCTCGTTGCCTGCAACGAACTCATCCGCCAGCTTGCCAACACGACCCCTGTCGCGCCGCCCCCGGCCTCGCCTTCGCCCCATCCCGGCGTCGCCGCGTATGAGTTTTCCCGTGACGACGGCGCCCGCGTCCTCGTCTGCTGGGCCTCCGACGGCAAGGAAGACGGCGCACTCTGGCTGCGCGTCGCGCCCGATGCCGCCGGCAACGCCAGCAACGGCACCGCCGCCCTCCGCAAAATCGATCTTTTCGGCCTCGCCGAACCACTCGACACCACCGCCGGCCTCCTCGCGATTCCCGTGGGCAAGGCGCCCCTCTATCTCGTCTCGCGCCAGCCCTTCGATTTCGCATCCCCCTCCGACCGGCTCCTCGACGCGCCGTCCGAGGTTTTTCACGACACAACCCGCCCCCTGACGCTGACCGCCACCTTGCAAAATCCCGACGCCAAATCCGTCCGCCGCCAACTCACCCTGCTCGATCCCGCCGGCGCCCCGCTCTGGCGCTCCGCGGACATCCCGCTCGCCGCTCGCGAAACCCGTCGCATCGAAATCCGCCTCCCCGCCTCCCCGGCTGCTTCCGCCGCCGCAACAATAATCGCGAACCAGACGGGCGCACGTCACACCCTCGCGCTCTCCGATTCCGTATCCGGCCAACGACTACTCTCCCTGCAAACCGTCTTTTATCCCGCGTACCTCATCACCCGCACCTCCGCGCCTCCCGTCATCAACCTGCGCACTGCGCAGGACGTCACCGAACTCACCTACGACCCCGCCATCCTCGCCTGGCGCGGCCCCGCCGACCTCTCCGTCGCGGCAAGCCTCTCGCGTGACGCCGACGCCATCCTCTTCCGCCTCGACGTCACCGATGACCGCCACGTCCCCGCCCCCGCCATCCGTCCCGATGCCGAACTCTGGCGCGGCGACAGCGTGCAAGTCGCCTTCCACAACCCCGCCAACGCCGCCCACACCCTCTTCGATGTCGCCCTGCGCGCCGACGGCTCCCCCGTCGTCTGGTGCCACAAAAACCCGGATACATCCCGCCAGGGCGCGTGGCCCCCCGGCCTCGTTGCCCGGAACATCCGTCGCGACGGCGTCCGCACGCTTTACGAAATTCGCATCCCCCTGCATTTGCTCGGCCTCCCTCCTCTCGCGACGTCCGGCGCGGACGCCGCGGACGAGGGACTGCCCGTGCGTTTCGCATTTCTCGTCAACGAAGACGACGGCCAGGGCCGTGTCCGCTGGATGCAATGGCGCGGCGGCCTCGGCCAAAACCAGGACATCTCCCGGCTCGGCCACGCCATCATCAAATAACCTCCCTCCCGCCTTCCCTCCCCCCCCCGGTTTCGCCTCCGTATCTTTCCCGTTCCCATCAACCACACATCAAGCACACATCGAAAAACACCATGAAAAAATCAGGAAACACCCGTATCGCCATTGCCAGCACAACGCTGCTCGCCCTTGCCTCCGCTCTCGCGACCGCGCGCGCGGACTACACCGAAAACCTGCTCGCAGGCTGGACGTTCAACAACGGAAACCTCACCAGCGACCTCGGCTCCATCGCCGCCCCGGTTACGTTTTCCGAACGCAACCTCAGCGGCGATTCCGCCAACAACACGCTCACCTTTGATACCATCACCGGCACCGCCAGCATCGGCCCCGGCAAGGAACTCTACACCACGGCCATCAACAGCACCGACCATCCCGAACTCCTCGCCGCCGTCACCATCTGGGTTCGCGTCCGCTTCGACGGCACACTCACCAACAACGGCATCTTCGGCCTCCTCAAGGACCCCGCCCCGAAATCGTCCGCTGAAGGCGTTAACAACTACTCCGCCGCCATGGGAATCGGCGTCCCCGCCAACCGGGATATCGTTTTTTCCGCCCACGGGACTGCGGAGGGTCAGGATCTTTATGCCTTCGGGCGAGGCAGCGGACACCCCACGCTTCCGGAGGCCGGCGGTTACGTTGACCTTGCCTTCCGCGTGCAAGACCTCGGCAACACCAACAGCGCGTATGCCGAATACCTGAATGGCGTCAGCAACGGCGGCACATGGGGAGGAACAGCCTACGACCTGCAATCCTTTGCCGCCTTTGCCCTCGGGCGCATCAAGATGGACGGCGGCAACGCCATGACCTTTGACGAAGTGCGCATTTACGCCGCCTACCTCACCGACGAGCAACTCAAGGCCATCACACCCATCACGCCCATCGTCGTGCCCGAAACCGCGTCATGGACTCTCATGACAAGCCTTGCCGCCCTCACCGCCGCCGCCCTTTCCCGGGCGCAGCGCAACAACCGGTAACTGCAAAACCCGGATCGTCCCCCTCCCCCCCCCCCCACACACACCACGCCACCGCCACCCATGATTATGTCAAAACAAACAACCCGGGCCGACGCCTTCACGCTCATTGAATTGCTCACGGTGATTGCGATCATCGGCATACTCGCGGCGATCCTGATCCCGACAGTTGGCGCGGTGCGCAAAACCGCGAATGCCGCCGCCTGTGTCAGCAACCTTCACCAGATTGGCGTGGCTTTCCAACTACATGCCGAGTCCAGCCGCGGCCTCCTTCCCAAACCCCAGGATCAGGACGCCAGTTGGCCCATGAGCACCTGGATGTATTCACTCCAGCCCTACCTTGAACAACGCAAGGTCGGCGCCACCCCGGACAACATCGCGCTCTGTTTCGACGGTGTTTTTCGCTGCAAGGGCAAACCCGGTTGGGATCTTTCCAAAAGCGATGCCTATAAAATCTCCTATGGCATGAGCACTCTCAACGCCGACAATCTCACCGGCGAGACATCCCGCAACATCGCCCGCAGGCTCGACGCCCTGATCATCCCGGCCCTCACCATGCTTGCCATGGACCGCGCCACATTTACCGCGACCGGCGCGGAAGCCGGGATGCCCGCCTACATCATCACCTCCCACAAGATCTATCGGGATGCCATCGGCCTCTGGCATAAAAACAAGGACAACGTCCTCTTCGCCGACGGCCACGTCGAGGCGCTGCCAGTGAACAGCCTGAATTACTACCTGGTGAAATCCGCCGACAGCGAGATCAAGCAGTGGTGACGGCCTGGCAAGCGGATCGAAACTACATGTATCACCTTGTCAATTACATCGCCTTGCGTCGATTTACGTCCTGAAGTTACGCGGACTGCCTTGAAGTGGCACGGGCTTCCAGCCCGTGGGCGACGCGCAGCGTCGCCCTTTGCCTCCAGGCAAGATCATTTGTTTGAGAGAGTGACAGTTGTTTACAGTGAATGACACGAAGGAGAGCAGGGAGGCGGCGCTTCGCGCCGTCCACGGGCTGGAAGCCCGTGC
>JAISAX010000623.1 GCA_031266495.1 Opitutaceae bacterium | reverse complement strand
CTCAAACAAATGATCTTGCCTGGAGGCAAAGGGCGACGCTGCGCGTCGTCCACGGGGATTGTCAGAAAAAGCCCGTGCCACTTCAAGGCCGTCCGCGTAACTTCAGTTACAAATGTGATGTTACGCGGATCGACTGTAGGGGCGTCGCTTGCGACGCCCGCGCCTGGCGAAGAGAATTGGCGTATCTCCCGTTGCGTCAGGTCCTCACGGGCTTCGCAAGCGAAGCCCCTACCTTCGGCCTGCGTAACTTCAGTTACAAATGATCCGCGTTCTCCCCTTGCGGGGACGATCTGCGGACCGGATCGCCGCCAACCGTGCGGGCTTGTCCGCTTGAGAGACCGAGCAGACGTTTCAGGTTACCCCCGAGCAGCGCCGCGATGTCGCCCTGCGGCCAGGGCCGTGTGCGGATCAGTTCCAGGTCGCGGCGCAATGCGGCGGCCTGGTTGTAGGGGAAGTCGAGGCCGTGGATCAGCAAATCGCCGCCGATTTGCCAGCGGCAGTCGTCGAGGCCATCGGTCCCGAGCCACCAGTAGCGCTGGTTTTCGCGGTCAAGGACGCTGGCGATGCCGGCGTAGAGATGGTTGCCGCGGCGGGTGTTGTTGGTGATGACGGCGAGAACTTGCCGGTAATAATGCCAGCCGCCGACGTGTTCGAACACCATGCGGAGCCGGGGATGATGCCAGGCGATTTCATCGCAGAGAAGCGGGTCGTAGTCCTTGAGGCGATACCAGTGCATCCCGATGTGGAAATCGGCGACGAGGTCGTGCTCTTCCATCGCGGCGTAGGCCTCGCGCGCCCAGTCGCCGAAAATCGCGAACTTCTGCGCGGGCGGGTGAAGTTTTATCCCGCGAAATCCGAGCGCGGTGATACGCTCCACCTGGGGACGCGCCGGACGGTTCGGATCAAGGGTGCCGTAGCCGACAAGCCGGATGCCGGCGGGGGCCGCCGCAAGGGTGTCGCGCAGCCAGATGTTGGGATCATCGGCGCGGTGGATGTTGCCGAATTGGTAACTGAACGGCGCGAAGCAGACCGCTCCTTCAAGGGGGATCCCGATCTCCTCGGCAACGGGTGGAATCGTTGCGAGAAAATGTTCCAGGGTGGCATCCGCGCGAAGTTCGGCGGGCATCAGGTGGACGTGATTGATGAACATGATCCGGTTAAAAACAGTCCTCGTTTGCCCATTCAAGAGGAGACTGGAATGCAAGCGGGCTGAATAACCGGATGTCCCATATAAAGTGGCGGAAAAGAGACCACTCTTCCTTGCCCGATCAATACAATCGCAATAACCGGACTTGTCCGATGTTCGGGGGGGGGGGAATGAAGAATGGAGAATGGAGAATGAAGAATTAAGAACAGATGTTACGCGGAACGAGGTAGGGGCTTCGCTTGCGAAGCCCGCGAAGACCTTGGGGAATCGCTATTTCGCTTGGCTGGCGCGGGCGTCGCAAGCGACTCCCCTACCTCCGGAGTGCGTACCATCAGGAAGTAAGAAGTAAGCGTGCCCTCCGTAGCCCGCAGGGCGAAGGCGGGAATGGGCGGCCCCCCTTCGCCGTCGGGTTGAGTTGCGCAGGTCGTGAGTGGTTCGCAGGCGTGAGTTCGTTTCCATCATTCTTACTTCTTACTTCTTACTTCCCCCGCGTCAGCGGGGGGGGGGGGGATCATTCCACTGATGTGGGCAGGGGCGCGTGGGTTTGGCCGGCGTCAAAGAAGCTCATCCACTCCTCGCGCGAATACAGTTTCCAGGCCGGGGCTTCCTGCGCGAAAACCGCAATGGGGGCGTCGCCAACGGAAAACACCGGCTTGCCGGAATCATAGTCCAGCGCGTCCAGGTTCCACCTGATGGCGGCCAGCACGGAACGGAAACCGGATACGTCAACCGGGGTGATTTCGGCCTCCGGCGAAAGTTCCTGAACCTCCCGGTCGTTTTTCCACAATACAATCGAATACGGCGCCCGCGGCGCGACGTCAATGACCGAGCTGCCCTTGTATCCATCCGCCCACTTCAAGACGTAGGCCTCGACGCCGGGCGCGGGCTGCGCGATGCCGACGAGCTTGCGCCCCTTCATCGCGTCCACGGAAAAGGCGTAGGTCAGCAGGCGCAGCTTGGGCCGCCAGTCGATGTCGAAAAGGCCGCGCGGCTTCAGGTAGCCGTTCTCGTAAAAATCGCGGGCGAGGAAGAAGTCCACGCGCGGCAGGTTGTAGAGGTAGAAGGAGCGGGCGAAGGATTTTGCTCCGTCGTACGGATACAACTTGCCGTCCTGCTCGGTATTGAGAAGGCGCTTGCCGGGGGAGCCGACGCGGGCCAGCTCGCGGCGAAAGTAGTCGTGATAATCCTTCTCCTTCAACTGCGTGAGGTAGTGAAGGGAGTAGGCGTCGGCATAGTTGTCGATGCCCCGGTTGAAGGCTTCCGTGACGAAGCGGCGGCCGCCCTTGGGACCGCCGAGCTTGTCGTCACGCGAAAAGGTGGCGGCAAAGGCGACCGTTTTCATTTCACCGGGCGCGGGTTTCAAGGCATCGACGGCCTCGCGCAGCATTTTCATCTCCGCCACGTAGTGGGCGGCGGTCGAGTTCCGCCACCAGTTCTCGGAGGCATCGACTTCGTTGGCCAGTTCGAGATAACGAACGCCTTTGCCTTTGTAACGGCGGAGCAGTTCGTCGAGGTATTGACGGTAAAGGCCGTAGTGCTTCGGGTCGCACGCGGAGAGCTTGTTGTTGCGGACCATGGTGAGGGAATCGGGCGGGTAGCCAAGCGTGAGCAGGTGCGTCTGTCCGTAGCGTCGGGCGCTGGCCACCTGGAAATCGAGGTCATTGAAGTCGAGATGCAGCGCATTGGTATCCGATTTCCCACCACCGGATGGATTTTTTTGCAGGCGGTGCCAGCAGGCTTCGGAGGTGCGGAAGCTGTCCACGCCGGCGCGGGCGAGGAATTCATAGGCGCGGGCCACTTCGGGCGTCTCCGCGGTTTCACCGACGACGACAAAGGGTTTTTCCATGCCGTGCAGGCCGAACTCAGTGATGTCCGGGGCGCGGTCGTCGGGCGCGGGAAAGGGGCGCCTGGCGATTTTCGCGGCGACGTAATCGGACGTTTCCTGGCTGACTTGCTCGCGGGTGCCGCCGATGCGTTCGTAATACTGGGCGCGATTGAGCCTGTTTTTGTATGCGTTGACGGTGCCGCCGTTGGCGGCGACGAGTTCATCGAAAGCGGGTTGCGTGGAGTACTTCGGGCGGGGGCCGGAGGGCACGAACGAGGCGTCGT
Organism: Opitutaceae bacterium; assembly: GCA_031266495.1. Next base: position 15,368 of record JAISAX010000623.1, on the reverse strand, counting down.
TGGTCAGGAGCAAGGCATCCAGGCAGGCGACATACTGTTTGCCATCCCGGCGCGGTTCGTTGACGCGGATTCCGATTTCATGCTCGCCGGGCGCGAGGTTTTCGAGCGTACCGGCATTGACCCAGCCAAAGACCCAGCCGGCATTGGCGTTGCGCGAATTGCCGTAGCTGCCGCCGGCCCAGCGTTTGCCTTTGAGCGATTGTTCTTCCCCGCCGTCGATGCTCCAGGAAACGGGGCTGGCCCAGCCGGAATCCTGCGGGGTGGCGGCCAGCCAGAGTGTCCAGGTGGTGGACGGGTGGAACTTGCCCGCGTTGCCAGGGGTGGCCGGTCCGGGAATGGTGATCTTGTAGTTGGCAAACCAGGGCGCCTTGGGAATGTGTTTCTGGTCTTTATGGACGGCCAGCCGGAGGAAGAGGCCGGCGGACGGGCCGTTGGGGTGTATGTCAATGACCTTGCCGCTGTGGAAATTGGTGGCAACGGCATCCTCGGCTTCAATCCAGAGGCCGGTGGCGTTGATGCCGGGGGAGGCGGCGGCGAATGCGGTAAGCGCCGCCATCCACAGGGCAAGGGCCGGAAACAAGATGACCAGTCGATGCGCGGCCCGAATCGCACAGGGTGAGGTGGTTGGTATTCTTTTTCTCATGTCGCGTAGTGGAAAAATTGATGCTTACGGGAGGGTCTGTTTTTTGAGGAGCATGGTGCTGCTGTCCAGGGTGGCGGGGCCGATGCCTTTTCCTTTCCCGAGCGTGCCGGTGTGTCCGTCCGCGAAGCCGATGTTGAAGTTTCCTTTGTGCGGTCTCCCCGCGTTGCTCAGGTTGACGATGCAGGTCACCAGCACGCGACTGGACTCGCCTTCCTGGAGTTGGGGATTGGGGGGAGGATTCAGGCTAAAGGCCGTCAGGGAATCTGAATTGAGCCAATAGTAACCGATGCGCCCGAGCCGCTGGCCGTCCGTCCGCGCGTTCTGATACTCGAAGGTGGCGGTGCAACCGGCATCCACGCCGGGGCAATACAGCACCCGGCAATCCTTGTTCAGGTAGTCGTAAAGCAGGTCCACCAGGCCGCGACCATTCGGGTTGGGTTTGCCGTCATTGTAGGTGCCAAGCAGCGGGTCGGCGGTCCGCGGAAATTTGCCTTTGTTGTCGTTGGCATACAGGTGCGCGGCCGTCATGATGCTTTTCAGGTTGCTGAAGCATTGGGCACGGCGAGCGGACTGGCGGACCTGGCTGACCGTCGGTATGATGATGGCGGCCAGGATGCCGATGATGGCGATGACGGTCAGCAACTCGATCAAGGTGAAGCCGCGGCTGATTTTCGATTTTGGATTCTCGATTTTCGATTGGGCGCTGCCATGCCGTTGGGTTGCGGTCGCGGATGTAGCGGCCTGATCGTTTGGAAATCGAAAATCGGGAATCGGAAATTCCTCACGCACCTGATCAGCGTGAAGGCGGTGGAACAGATTTGTTTCCATGGTATGTGTGTGTGTGTGGGGGGGGGGGGGGGAGTTGCGGATAACGCACAGGGAAATCAGGAGACGTTACGACGGCGGCGGCGATGAACGAGGAGAGATCCGGCAACGAGGACGCTTGCGCCCAGGAGCGCGGTGATGGTGGCGGGTTCGGGCACGGCGACGGCGAGGAGATAGCCGTTGGTGTCGAGGACGACGGCGGAACCGTTGATCGTGATGGCGGCGAGTTGCGCGGAGGTCAGGCCGTTGCCGTCCGCGCCGAAGCGGATGCCGTTGGCGGCGACCGTGCCGGTAATGCTGAGGGTAAACGATCCCCACTCGCTGGTTGTGCTGTCGGCAAATGTCAGCGAGCCGCCTTCGTCGAGCGTGATGGCGGAGTTGGCCGTCAGGGTCAGCGTGCCGAGGGTTTCGGTGAAGGTGCCAACGGCAAGGGTGCCGCTGCCAAGGACGAGGTTGGAAGCGTTGGTAATGGCCTCGTCGATACCGATGGCGAGCGTGCCGCCGTTGACGACGGTGTCGCCGGTGTAGGTGTTTTGCGCGGCGAGGGTGAGCGTGCCGGTGCTGCCCGCGGCGAGGGTGAGCGTGTCGCCGCTGGTACCATCGGAGATGACGCCGGCGATTGTCACGCCGTTCGAGCCGCCGGCGTTGACGGTGATGGCGACGTTGTTGTTGAGGTTGACGGCCATCGTGCCGGTGCCCCAATCCTGCTCGCCGCCGAACGTGAACGCGCCGTTGACCTGGATTGTGCGGCGTTGGGTGTCCGACGCCGTTGTCCCGTTGGAGGAGAGAAAGGTGCCGCCGTTGAGAACGATTTTCGAGTCCGCGTAATAACTGTTTTCAAACGTTCGCGGCGTTGTGAAATCAAGAGTGCCGCTGTTGAGCGTAACGACGTTCAGACGGCTGTTCTCGTTGGAGGAAAAACGAACGGTGGCAGTTGGTTGCTCCAACGCAATCACGATGCTGCCGCCGTTGATGTTTTGTCCGCCCCCCGCGCGACCGCTGAACTCAATCGTCCCCGTGCCATTTCCCTTCACCGTGAGCGTGTTCGAGAAGCAATAATCGCTTGAAATGTTAAAATCGCCGCTGCCGTTCTGATACAGAATCGGGGTCGTGTAACTGAAAACTATCGCTCCTCCCGTAATCACGTTTGTGACGCTCGCACTGCTGTCCAAATACCAGTAGCGATAAACCAGCATCGTGCCGGTCAACGCCGAGCTGATGTTGTTGGTTGCGGTATAGGGCGTGTCGCCGGAGCCGCCAAAATACATATCCCGTCTGTTGCCGCTGGTGCCTGTGATTGGCGCGCTGTTCGAGGCAACAAACGACGAGTTGTCGTCCGACCACACCGACCAGTTCGCCGCCGTATTCCAATTTCCGCTACCGGGAGCGCCAACCGTGCCGCCGCTGCCACCTGTCCAGAACATCGTTTGTGCCGTGGACGCAACCGTCGAGTTCCCGACCGGCAAATCGGTTGCGGCAAAAACATTGGGAGCAGAAAAGATTATGGCCGACAGAACCGCGGCGGCGGTGGCGGGCAACGTCAACGCGGCGGTGCGGGCGCGGGCGCGGGCGGCAATGTTGGCGGCGGCGGACAGGAAACGGCCAGGGAGGCCGGCAAACAAACGGACGGGTTGTGTGCGTGTTTTCATTTTGGTTCGGGTTTTTTCGAGTTGTTGTGGTGTGCTGAATACGTGCGCTCGGCCGGGAACCGGCTCGCTACTCGTGTTGCAGAAATTTGGTTTCAGGTTAACGGGAATGTGGTGTTTTGGCCGTCGTGGAAGGGAATGATCAACATATGTAGTATCAGGCGACATACGGGACGGGAGGCAGAGGACAGAGGGCAGGGGGGGGGGAGGGGAGGGAGAGGAGAGGGCCGGAGGCTGCCGCGCTTCCGGAGCCGTATTCGGCGAAGGCGTTTTTGATGGCGCGCAGGGAGGCACGGAGTTCGTTGCCGAGACGGTAATCGGAATAGTCGCGGCCGATCTTGGGGCCGCTGATTTCCAGGTATCCGACAATGTCGTCAACGGGCCAGCGGTCCGCGGATCGTTCGATCCGCCGGAGGATTTCCCCGAGGTCCACGATGCCTCGCGCCCGCTCCTCTTTGTTGAAACCGAAGGTGCTGTTGAAAATCGCGTCGGTATTTTTGAAGTGAAACTCCGCCATCCAGGGGATCGAAAACTCGAACAGTTCAAGGTTGCCGTGGACAACCTTGCGGTCGCGGTCCGCCACCCCGTGGCTGATGTCGCCGCAGAGATACACGGGGACCGTGGTGTCGTAGTGAGCACAGTGATACGCCGCGGCGGTTTCCATCATCGTCCGGATTTCGTCCGGGGTGGAAGGGGGTTCGGCGAGGCAGGACATCGGTTCGAGAGTGATTGCCTTGAGGCCGAGCGAGTGGGCGTGGCGCATCAGTTCGCGCAGGTGGCGGTGGAAGCAGGCGAGGCCGGCGGGTTTGGAATCGGGGCGGTCGCGATAAATGGCGCCGGGGTTCCAGCCGCAGTAATCGGCGCCGAGCAGGGCGGCGGCGCGCAGGAGGCGCTCGCAACCGCGACGGGCGGTGCGCTCCATGAACGGGTCGCCGTAAAAGAAGCCGCCCAGTTCGCGGTGCGCGGTGAACACGCTTTTCAGGATCAGCCCGCGTTGGGTCGCCTCGGCCTTGAGGTTTTCAAACCACCCGTCTTCCAGGGTGTAGATTTCAAAGAACGAGCCAACCTGCACGTGCCGGACGCCCTCCTCCGCGAGCAGGTCGAACAGCCAGGGGAAACTGTAACGGGTTTCGATGGCGTCGGTCTTTAGTCCGAGGGCGATGGAGTTTTTTTTGCGTGTATCCGTTTTCATGATTCCGTTGTTCCTGTTCCCGCGGCTGCGGCGGCGCCGGTGGTGTCGGCGGGGCTGATGTCGAAGATGACCTTGTTGTGAAAGCCGCGGCGGTGGACGATGTCGTCGAAGACGCGGGGGCCTTCCGCGAGGGGCAACCGGTCGGTGATGAGCGGGGCGACATGCAGGGTGCGGTCGAGATGCTTGAGCACCGTGGACCAGTCGTCGGCGCCGTGGGGCACCACCTTGCTGTTCCATGTGCCGTAAATGGAGAGTTCCTTGCGCAGGATGCCGGAAAAATCCTTTTCCCCGATTCTGAATTCCCCGGCGATGTTGCCCATGAAGAGGACTTCGCCGGAGCGGGCGGCGACTTTTATGGCCTGAAGAAAGGTCAGGGGCAGGCCGCACGCTTCGACGCTCCGCTGCACGCCGCGCCCTCCGGTCGCATCAAGAATGGCGGCCACCGGATCGAGGCGGGCGGCGTTGAGCGGCGCCGCGCCGAAATTCATCTTTCCGGCGATGTCCAGCTTGCGCTCGTCCACATCCACGACGAACACGCGGGAGCAGCCGTGGATGCGCAGCCATTGGGCGGCGAGGTTGCCGATGGGGCCGGCGCCGAAAACGGCGGCGTCGTCGCCGGCCTTGCAGTGCAGGCGGCGGACGCCGTGGAGGGCGACGGCGGCGGGTTCGGTCATGGCGGCGTGGAGCAGGTTCACGTCGTCGGGGACGGGAAACAGGTTCCATTCGGGGACGCGGAGATATTCGGCAAACGCGCCGTCGCGCCGCGAGCCGTAGTAGTCGTAAGCGGCGGCCTGCGCGTGGTCGCCGGTCTGGCAGGCGGGGTCGGAGGCGGCGTTTTCCGGGAGTAGTGGAAAAACGGTGACGCGGGTTCCCGCCGGGAGGCGTCCGCCGGGCGCGGCCTCCTCGATCACGCCGCTGAGTTCGTGTCCCATGACGAGCGGGTAATGGTAGGCTTTGCCTCCGAAGCCGCGCGGGATGTCGCTGCCGCAGATGCCGCACGCGGCGATGCGCACGAGCGCGCTGGCCAGGGGGCGTCCGTCGTCGCCGTCGGGCGGCGGCGGCACGGGGCGACCGGTGACGTGGACGAGTTTTTTGTCGGCTTCGAGAACGAGGGCTTGCATGGCGTATCGGCAGCGGGAGGGCGGGAGGGGGGGGGGGCTATCGCCCCGTCGAAGGTCGGAAGGTCGAAGGTCGAAGGTCATCAGCGGCCCGCTGGAGCGGGCCATCCTTGAGAGATGCTCCGCGTAGCGGAGCCGCTGGTGACTTTCGACCTTCCGGCTTTTGACCTTCGACTGATTGATGGATCGGTTGCGGGGCTTCCCAGTCGATGATGACCTTGAGGCTGTCGGGGGCGGAGGCGCGTTCGATGGCCTCGCGGATTTGCGTGTGGTGGAAACGCTCGGTGGCGTTGGTCATGAGGTCGAGTTTCGGGAAGGCGTTTTCGACGAGGAAGCGGTGCGCCAGCGCGATGCCGTGCGGGCCGGAGCCGTGCGTGGCCTGGTAGCACTGGAGTTTGTAATGGATGTCGTTGTTGAGATCGATTTCGTGCGCGATGCGCGGTTTGCCGGCGGCTCCCTTGACGCCCGCATGGCCGTCGAGAACCGTGCCGCAGCCGAGGAGTTTCACGGCCAGTTCGTAGGCGGGCCGCGCCGGGGCGTTGACCATCACGAAGTGGGGTTCGTTGAAGGGGCGGCACTCGCGAAATACGTTTTCCACTACATGTTCGTCCCAGCGCAGGCCGACCACGCGCCCGTCGCCGAAATCGCGCAGCACTCGCCCGAGGCGCCCGGATCCGCGGTTGACGAGAATGATTTTGCACGCGCCCATTTTTTGCGCGCACTGGAGGGCATACGTGCTCTGCGAGCCGGCGCCGATGAGGACGACGATCCGGTTTTCGATGCAGTGATTCACCCGCGTCAGCCCTTCCAGCGTGCAGGCCAGGGGTTCGAGCTGGCAGGCGTGGTCGGGGTTGAAGTTTTCGGGGAAGCGCGCGATGGGGCCGAGTTTCACAAACCACGCGGGCAAGATGGCGTGAGAACGGGCAAAGCCGGGGAACTCGTGGCCGGTGGCCTGCGTGTCGGGGCAACTCGTCCAGTCGCCGGTGCCGTGCTCGCCACAATAAATGCAGTCCGGCGCGCCGCACGGGATGTCGCAACCGAGACCAACCAGGTCGCCGACGCGGAATTTTTCAACGCCCGCGCCCACCGCGTCCACCACGCAACTGGCTTCGTGCAGGATGATCGCGGGCCAGCTTTTTATGCGGGGAAGCCCGACGCGATAAATGACGACATCGGACTGGCAGACGGAGGTTCGCAGCGTGCGCACCCGGATTTCGCCGCGACCGGGTTCGACCAGGGGAGAGGTAACGGCGTGAAACGTGCCGCCGGGGGCGTCGAGAGGGTAGGCGAGAAGGTGGTCCATGCCGGATGATTGATTGATTTATGATTGAATTTTGAGGGAAGATTTGTCCAAAAACAGGGCGAATCAATCTGAAAATAATCATTTTCACCCAAACATTTTCGAAATTCTCTCACTATGAACCGCCGCAAACTGCAACTGTCGCCTTCGATGATGTGCGCCGATTTTCTTCACCTGGAGGAGGAAATCCGGCTGTTGGAAAAGTATGGGGCCGACTGGCTGCACATCGATGTAATGGACGGCCACTACGTGCCGAATTTCACGCTTGGCATCGACTATTGCCGGGCGCTGGCCGGCGCGACGCGGCTGCCCTTCGATGTGCATCTGATGGTCGAGCACCCGGAGGCCCATGTCGGGGTGTTCGCGGCGTTGCCCGGCGCCCGCCTGACCTTTCACCCGGAAACCGTGCGCCAGCCCGTGCGGCTCGTCGAACGCATCCGCGAGCTTGGCGCCTCGCCGGGGATCGCCCTCGATCCGGGACAACCGGTGCAGCAGTTCCGTCATCTGCTCCCGATGGTGGACCAAGTGATCGTCATGACCGTCAATCCCGGCTACGCGGGCCAGCGACTCCTCCCGCATTGCCTCTCCAAGATCACCGAACTGAAAACGTGGCTCGCGCAGGAATCGCTTCCGGCGGAGATCGAGGTCGATGGCAACGTGAGCTGGCAAAACATCCCCGCGATGGTTGCGGCGGGAGGCGACATTCTGGTGGCCGGCACGTCTTCGCTTTTCGAGAAACACCGTTCGAGGGAGGAATCGTTTGCCGGGTTGCGGGCTTTGCTGGACAAGCTGGAACGGGAAATCGAGAGCAACCAGGCTCCGGTGCAAGCGGCCTGATAACGGCAAAAGGAAATTTTAATCAAAAATCACTCAAAACTTCCGCCAATTTTCTTGCAGCCTTCCGCTTGCGGGGGGCGAAATGGCGGCACGATGAAACCCGGTGCCCGAAGCCAGAAAATCCTCGCCCTGCTCCGCGAACGGCAGGAATTGACCGTGGAAGAAGCCTGCGAGGTCTTCGGCATCTCCCCGGCCACTGTCCGGCGCGATTTTGTGACGCTCGCGCAGACGGGACAGGTGGAGAAAACCTGGGGCGGACTCCGCAATCTCGACCCGCAGGCGCAACCCATGCTGCCGAGCGGCTTGCGCGAAGGCATCCTGTCGGCGGAAAAGCAACGCATCGCGGAGCGTGCCGTTTCGCTTTGTCATGACGGCAACATTATCTTCGTCGATGGTGGCACCACGACGTTGCAAATGGCGCGCTGGCTGGCGAGGCGTCCCCTGCGCATCGTGACGAATTCCCTCCTTGTCGCGCACGAGATCGACCGCCTCCGCTCCGTCCCCAGGGGCGCGGAGGTGTTTCTGACGGGCGGTTATTTGTATCCGGGTTCCGGATTGCTGGTGGGGCCGGAAACAGTCGCCAGCCTGCAACGGTACCGGGCGGCGACGGCATTTTTGTCTGTCGGAGGCGTCAGCACGGAAGGTTTTTCGAACAACCACCATCTGGTCGTCGAGGTCGAACGCACCATGATCGCGAGGGCCGGCCAGGTCGTCCTGCTCGCGGATCACTCCAAATTCGGACGCCACGAACTCGTCCCCGAATGCTCGTGGGACGACATGACTTTTCTGGTTACCGACCGTGCGCCGGAGCCTGTTTACCAGCAATCGGGAGGCAAGCGCATCCTCCTGCCGTCCGGCTAGATCAATTGCCGGTTAGGAACTGTGGCACTGTACACAAATAACCTGTTCAATTGTGACACAGAGGTCACAGAGAAGGCACAGAGTTTCGGGAGGGCCAAACGACTTTTCAGATCTTCTCGGATTCCTTACATCTTTTTGGAACCCAATCTGTAACGAAAGCAGATGAACCTTGCATTCATCAACTCACACCTCCGTGAACTTCGTGCCCGAGCTCTGTGAACTCTGTGTAACAATTGAACAGGTTATTTCCTTACAGTTTTCTACTCCACCGAGCCGGGCAACGGCGCGTGAGTCTTGCCTGCCTCGAAAAAGGCCATCCACTCCTCGCGCGAATGCAGCTTCCAGGCCGGAGGCTCCTGCGCGAAAACCGCAATGGGCGCGTCGCCGACGGAAAACACCGGCTTGCCGGAATCATAGTCCAGCGCATCCAGGTCCCACCTGATGGCGGCCAGCACGGAGTGGAAACCGGATACGTCAACCGGGGCGATTTCGGCCTCCGGCAAAAGTTCCCGGACCTCCCGGTCGTTTTTCCACAACACAATCGAATACGGGGCCTGCGGCGCGGCGGAAACGGCCGAGGTTCCCTTGTATCCATCCGCTCGTTTCAGGACGTAGGCTTCGACTCCGGGCGCGGGTTGCGCGATGCCGACAAGTTCGCGTCCACGCATGGCGTCCACGGAGAAGGCGTAGGTGAGGAGACGCAGTTTGGGTCGCCAGTCGATGTCGAACAGACCGCGGGGTTTCAGGTAACCGCCTTCGTAAAAATCGCGGGCCAGAAAAAAATCCATGCGCGGTATGGCGTAGAGAAAAAACACGCGGGCAAAAGCCTTGGCTCCATCATACGGATACAACTGGCCGTCCTGCTCGGTGTTGAGCAGCGGTTTTGTTGTCGATCCGGGCGAACCCGCACGGGCGATCTCGCCGCGGAAATAGTCGTGGTAGCCTTTCTCCTTCAGACGGAAAAGATAATGGACGGAGTAGGCGTCGGCGTAGTTGTCGATACCGAGATCGAAGCAGGCGGTGACAAAACGGCGCCCACCTTTGGGACCGCCCTGTTCGTTGTCGCGTGAAAAGGTGGCGGCAAAGGCGGCGGTTTTCATCTCGCCCGGCGCGGGTTTCACGGCATCGACGGCCTCCCGCAGCATCTTCATCTCCGCAACGTAGTGGGCGGCGGATGACGGGCCGCGCCACCAGACCCCGGGAGCATCCACTTCGTTGGCAAGCTCGACGTAACGGACGCCCTTGCCCTGGTAGCGATGGAGCAGTTCGTCAAAATACCGACGATAGAGGTCGTAGTGCCGGGGGTCGCACGCGGCGAGTTTGTTGTTGCGGGCCAGGGTCAGGGAGTCGGGCGGATAACCGACCGTGAAGAGATGCGTCATGCCGTAGCGCTGCGCGCTGGCGACCTGAAAATCGAGGTCCTTGAAATCGAGGTGAAGCGCCTTGGTATCCGACTTCTCACCACCGTCTGGATTTTTCTGAAGGCGGTGCCAGCAGGCGTCGGCGGAGCGGAAGCTGTCCACGCCCGTGCGGGCGAGGAGTTCATAGGCGCGGGCTACTTCGGGCGTCCCGGCGTTGCGGCCGACCACGACGAAGTTGCGCTCCATGCCGTGCAGACCGAACTCTGTTGCGTCGGGGAAGCGATCTTGCGGGCGCGGGAGGGCGCGGGCCATGATTTTTTCGAGAACCGCATCGGCGTTTTCCTGCGTAACCTGTTCGCGGGTACCACCGATAAGCTCGTAATACTGGGCGCGGTTGAGCTTGTCGCGCAGGTTTTCAACGCTGCCGCCGTTGGCGGCGACGAGATCATTGAAGGCGAGCCGGGAGGAGTATTCGGGATGCGGTCCGGCGGGGACGTGCGCGGTGTCGTTGGTGATGAGAATGGAGTCGAGGCAGAAGACCCATTGTTTGCCATCGGCGCGGGTTTCGTTGACGAGGATTTCGAGTTCGTGCTCGCCGGGGGCGAGTTCGACGGTGCCGGCGCGTGTCCATCCGAAAACCCAGCCGGCGGGGGCGCTGCTCGAATTGCCATAGGTGCCGCTCACCCAGCGGCTGCCGCGCAGGGAACGCGTCTCGCCGCCGTCAATACGCCATTCGGCAGGACTCGCCCAACTGGCGTTTTGGGGCGTGGAGGCGAGCCAGACGTGCCACGCCGTTTTGCCGCTCCCCGGCGTCGGAGCCTGGGGGGGAGGGGGGGGGACGGTAAATTTGTATTTTGCGAACCAGGGTGCCTGGGGGACGTTGGCTTGCCCTTTGCGTGTTTGCACGCGGAGGAACATCGCGCCGGAGGGTCCGTTCGGGTGGATGTCGATGACCTTTCCGCTATGAAAATTCGTGGTGTCGGCGTCCTCGCCTTCGAGCCAGATGCCGGTGGCGTAAAGGTTGCCGTCAACGGTGGCCGCGGTTTTTTGCGGAGAATTGGCGTCGTCGAGTTTTTCGATCCTGAGGTCGCTGATGATCGTTGTCGCGGGCGCGTCGTTGTTGGCGAGGGATTGAAAGACGAGGTTGTGCCGAGTCCACGGATACGGGATTTCCTTGTCCGACACGACGAGTGTTCCGTTGATGGCGATGGAGAGTTTGCGGACGCCGGCAGCGGCGACGGCGGTGGCGACGGCGGCGTCCGGCGCGGTGAGCGCGAGGTGGATACGGTAGCCGTCGGGGTTCGCGGGGACGCTTCCTCCGCCGATGACGTTCTTCATTTTTTTGTCGTTGGCCCAGAGCACCCAGCGCCCGGCCGGGTTGATGGTGAGGGCGACGCCGTGCGAGAGGTCGGGCCAGTTGCCAAGACGGCGCGGCCCCCATTTGATTGACGACCATGCGCCGCCGTTCGCGGGCCGGATTTTGACGCTGACGAGAAACGGGCCGGCGGCATCCGGGAACTCGCGGATGAGGCCGATCGAGGCGGGGCCTTTGAGCGAGAGGCGGGAGTCGGTGAGGTGGAGGGCGTTGTCGCGGATGGCGCAGGCGTCGCGCACTTCGGCGCGGTTGGCGTCTTTGCCGAAGAGGGTGAGGACACCCCAATTCGCATTGCCTTTGGCGGGGTCCAGGTTGCCGGCGTTGGCGGCGGCGAGCGTCGGGGCGGCGTCATAAACGACGCTGGCGGCGGCGGCGGCTGCTGCTGCTGCGGTGCCGCCGCCGGACAATGCGATGACGAGCGCGGCGGCGGCGGCGGCGCGGAGGAAGGCGGCAAACCCGGACGCGGGTTTTCGCGAGCGATTGTGTAGTTTTATTTTCATTATATTACCATGTTTTACGGAGTTGGATTGGTCGCGGTCGCTATTGAGAGAGAGAGGGGGGGGGGGGGGAGGGGCCGTGTTTTTAATGGCAGCGGAGCGAGTTGCGCGGCGACGGTCTGGGCGTAGGCGCGGATCAGGAAATCGTTGGGGTGGTTGACGTGGTTGCCGGTCATGTCCTCGTAGCGTTTGCGCTTCAGAAACGCGCTGTGAACGGCGGCCATGTCGCAGAAGGCGACGCCGGGGCCGGCAAGTTTTTGCAGAATCTTGCCGAACGCCGGCAGGTTGCCGTGCGACTGCCAGTCGGGGTTGTTGAGCATGGATTGTACGAGGATGAACTCGACCTCGGGGTTGGCTTTGCGGGCGGCTTCCATGATGCGAAGGATGTGTCCGTGAAAATGTCCGGGATGCATGCCGCGGTCGTTCATGCCGAAGGCGATGATGACGAGGTCGGCAGGGTCCTGGCCCAGGGCGCTGTCTGCATTTTGCATGCCCCACGCACTGCCTTTGCCGCCGACTGCCTTGTTGCGAAGCGTGACGGAATCGTGCGCGCAGGCGCGCGCCAGCCAGCGGCGGAAGAGTTCCGTCCAGACCGGCTGATGTGGCGCGACGGGCGTCTTGCCGAAACCGGAGGCGTTGGCGCCGACTGTAATGCTGTCGCCATACGCGATGATCGTGAACGGTTCCCTGGCGCGGAGTTTCGCGAGCGAACGCGGCAGATTTTTCGTGGCGATTTGCGGCGCGGAAAAATTATCCAGTCGTGGCGTCGCGTGATGCCGGTACGTCACGGCGATCTGGCGCTGATGGAAAAAGTTGCCTTCGCGGAAGAGCAGGTATCCGCCGGAGCGGCGCGGAAATGTTGTGCGTGGTTTCGGCGCGCCGGGTTCGGAGGGAAACAACTCGGCGGCGCTCATCCAGGGGACGCGGCTTCCTTCGGGAAGGACGAGTTTGCCGTCCCGGTAAATCCAGTCGCGCCCTTCCTCGTAAACGGTTTCCAGGGCGGAGTCGCGGACGGACAAAATCTTGTCGGCGTGAAAGAGGAGCGGGGCGGACGGGCGCTCACCGTCGCGCGCCCACAGGAGGACGGATTCGTTGTGCTGGGTGCCGGGTTGCCAGATGGGGGCAAGGCACTCGGCGAGACGTTGGCCGCCATCCGTCGCGGACGGTGTATCCGCACTGGAAATACCCAGGCATGGCGCGAGGGCCAGTATCGACAGGATACGGAGGCGGCGCGGAGGGAGCGGGAAATGGAAAGATCGCGGAGTCATGATGTTATTCCGGTGGCCAGACGATGTAAAAATCGCTGATTTCGACGGTGTTCCGGTGCTGGTCGCTGTTCACGCCGACGGAGACGGATACCAGGTTCCTGAGATCGGTTTTGGCAACCGGATCGGAGGCGTTGCTGGTGCTGCGATCACGCCCCAAACGCTCGATTGGAAAATAGACCGTGTGCCATTCACCATCGGCAGGCATGAGGGATTGCGAGGTAAGATAACCGATCTCGTTTCGCTTCCAGAGGAAGGCGCGAACCGTGCCGGGAAAGGTCACCCGGGCGCGGACCAGTATGCCCTCGGCGCCGTCAAGATCGTTCCCTCCGATGCCGCCAGTGCGCGGAACCCGGATACGGGGATAGGCCCAGTAGCTGGCCGAGTCCCCGTCTTTCTGGAAGGAGATGTTGAAGGCGACGGAATCCTTGTTTTGCACAGCCTGCATCTCGCCGCCGGTTTTCCGGCTCACGTATCGGGTGTTCCACTGCGCGGCATCGCGGACGGGGATTTCGAGGCGTTTGGTGTAAAATGTGCGCAGGGTTTCAATCGGAAGCTCGGCCGCCAGATCCACGGACAGTGTGCGGACGGCGGGCTGGCCGTCGCCGGCCAAGATTCCGTCGATGCGGACGGTTACCTGCGGCGACTGGTCGAAAAACGGTTTCAGGTCGATTTGCCAGGTGAAGTCGTGTTCGGAACGCGGAGGCAGCGTGATGGTTGCGGAAGGGACGCCCGGCAGCGGCGTGGCGGCCTTGCCGCGCGGTCCGGCGGACAACGAAACGGTGACGGTGCGCGCCGCCCTGGTATCGAGGTTCGCGGTACGGATGCGGAAGGGGATGGCGTCGAGAGGGCCGGGGGCGATGGCGTTGATTTCGGTGCCAAATTTTAGCCGCTTTTCGTCGGGAACGAACTGGAGGATGACGGGCGAGGCGGGCGGGCGTCCGGAGTCGGGCTGGCGGGCTTCGCGGTAAAGCGTCATGGCGGAGGTTTCCGTGTCGAGGCGACCGGAACGGTCGAGCACGGCGCGGTCGAGCCAGACCCAGGTGAGGCCGTCGTCGGCAGGCAGGGTTTTGTCGTCGGCCCGGGCAAGGGGACGTCCGTCGATGCCGCGCAGTTGCCGCACGGGCAGATCGAACGCAACGGTCGCGCCCGCTTTCGGGGTGCCGGTGTAGAGCGCGAGCAGGGCTTCGCCGGGCGTGTTCGCGGAAGTGAATACACGGGACAATTTCACCGGGGATTTTTCGGGGAAGCGAAAATCGCCGATGTAGTCGTGATGGGCGAGGATGCGGATGGCGGCGGCGTAGGTGGCGATGGAACGCAGCGGCGTGCCTTCCTTGCCGACCATGCCGAAGTTGCGTTTGCCCTCGCCATACCACGGCGTGACAAAGGGGAAAATGCGTTCGATACCGGTGGCGCGTCCCTCGAAGACCTTGCCCGTAATGCTCAACGCGCTGGCCAGGTCCTCATCAATGACGGGGCGGTCCACGCCGCCCGTCCACGGACTGCCGGTTTCGGTAATCCAGATCGGGATACCGGGGCGCGCGGTGCCCTTGGCGGCGTCGCGAAACTCGCGCACGCCAGCCTCCAGTTTTTGCGGGGTCGTGTAGGTGTGGTAGCTGAGGGCATCGACACTCTGGAGCAGATCGTTGCGAAGGGCGTTGGCCGTCGCATTCCTGTGGTATCCGGCGAACGCCCCGCCCGCCAACGGGAGTTTTTGTCTTTTATTCCTGGATACCTGTTCGTCGTTGTCGAAAACCCAGGCGAGGGCGTGGACGAAGGCGGTGTACTGGTCCATGGCGCGGTTTTTGGCAAACAGGCCGGCGTTGGGTTCGTTCCAGACCTCGAAACCTCCCCAAGATGGGCGCCAGCGGCGGGCGATGGTGAGCATGTCGTCGGTCGCTCCGGGGAGATCGACGGGATAACTGTGGTTGACCCCCATCCACCTGGGCGTCCCGTGGAAACATTCGAGAACGGGCATGTGTTCGCGTTCATAGATTTTCCGGAGTCCTTCCGTACCGCCCTTGACGCGGGCCTTGGGTTCGGCCCAGTTCCATTCCCCGCGGGCGGGGCTGACAGCGCCCCAACTGAAACGTTCGCGGGACAGCGCGACGCCGGACCGGCGCATCATCCGGATGAGGCTGACGCGCTGCGGGCCGGACTTTTCCAGCCAGGTGAGCACGGAATCGAGGCAGAAATAGGGGTCGAGTTGCGAGCGGTCGAAAGCCGGAATCGACATGACGCCGAAGGTCTGGCGGGGCGAGTCCGGGGTGTTGGCGAGCGGCACGCTGATCTCGAAATAACCTTCGGGTAGCGTCAGCGTGAGTTCCGCCTGGTCGCCATCGCCATTGATTGTCAGGTTTTTCGGGATACCGGGGAGGTTGGCAGGCGCGCCGTGGTAGCCGCTCAGGGTAAAGGTTGCGGGGAGAGGAGGGGGGGGGGGGGGTGGGG
>JAISAX010000621.1 GCA_031266495.1 Opitutaceae bacterium | reverse complement strand
GGCCCACGGCCAGCCATCCCACCCCCCCCCCCCCCCCGCACCGCACACACCGCCCGTTTCCAGTCCATTCAACATCCAACCATTCAACATCCAACCATTCAACCTCCAGTCCATTCAACCTTCGGTCATTTCAACCTCCAATTATTTCAACCATCAACTTTTCAGCCTTCAGCCTTCAGGCTTTCAGGCTTTTCCCCCGAATGTCTTCCGTCACTACATCACTTTCATCGCACGTTTCCGGCACGATTGCATCGACGGCCCGCCGCACCACGCAGGATGCGCCGTGGGTGCGCCGGATCCTGACGGCGGTCGCATTGTTGTTCCTCGCGGGGTTCCTCGTGCTCCCGCTCGTTTCGGTATTCGCCGAAGCCTTGCGCAAGGGAATCCTCGCCTACTTCGGGGCATTCCGTGATCCCGACACATTTGCCGCGTTCAAACTCACGCTCATTGCCGCGGGCATTTCCGTCCCGGCCAATCTCGTGTTCGGTGTGGCCGCGTCCTGGGTGATCGCCAAGTTCAACTTTCCCGGAAAAAGCATCCTCATCACGCTGATCGACCTGCCATTTGCCGTCTCGCCCGTCATCGCCGGCCTCATCTACGTGCTTGTTTTCGGACTACAGGGCTGGTTCCCGCCCGATTCCCAGGCGGCCCTTTTCGCTCCGCTCGCGGGCCTCGTCCAGCGGATCGCCGACGTGCCCGGCTTCGGCTGGCTCTTCGGAGGCCTCGCCGGCTGGCTCGCCAATCCGCAGATCATCTTCGCCACGCCCGGCATCGTCCTCGCCACGATTTTTGTGACGTTTCCCTTTGTCGCCCGCGAACTCATCCCGCTGATGCAGGCGCAGGGCAACGACGAGGAGTACGCCGCCATCACGCTCGGCGCCAACGGCTGGCAAACCTTCTGGCACGTCACCCGGCCCAACATCAAGTGGGGACTTTTTTATGGCATCATCCTCTGCAACGCCCGCGCGATGGGCGAATTCGGCGCCGTATCCGTCGTCTCGGGACACATCCGCGGCGAGACCAACACCCTCCCGTTGCATGTCGAGATCATGTACAACGAATACCAGTTTGTCGGCGCCTTTGCCGTGGCCTCCGTTCTGGCGTTGCTCGCCATCGTCACGCTGGTCTTGAAGTCGCTCGTCGAATGGCGCTTCAGCCAGAACCACTGATCCGTTTTCCCGGCCCCGGCGAACCCGACCGAAACACAGCCAACACAGTCCACAGCCAACACAGCCACACGGCAATACAGCCAACACGGCCAATACAGCCAACACACCACCTCTTTTCCGGATGAGCATCACCGCAAACAAGATCAAAAAAACCTTCGGCAACTACACCGCACTCGAAGGCGTGGACCTGAAGGTCCCCGCCGGCAAGCTCGTGGCGCTCCTCGGTCCCTCCGGCTCGGGCAAGACCACGCTGCTGCGCATCATTGCCGGTCTCGAGTATGCGGATACCGGCAGCGGCCGCATCCTCTTTCACGGCGAGGACGTCACTGACGTGCCCGCCGGCAAGCGCGGCGTCGGTTTTGTATTCCAGCACTACGCGCTCTTCCGCCACATGACCGTGGCCGGGAACGTCGCCTTCGGACTCAGGATCAAGAAAGGCAAGGAGCGCCCGACGAAGGAGCAGACCGAGGCCCGCGTGCACGAACTCCTCACCCTCGTGCAACTCGGCGGTCTCGACCGCCGTTATCCGGCGCAGCTCTCCGGCGGACAGCGCCAGCGTGTCGCCCTCGCCCGCGCCCTCGCCGTCAACCCGAAGGTGCTCCTGCTCGACGAACCCTTCGGCGCGCTCGACGCCAAGGTCCGCAAGGAACTCCGCCGCTGGCTCCGCCAGTTCCACGACGAGATCGGGCTTACCACCGTCTTCGTCACGCACGACCAGGAAGAGGCGCTCGAAATCGCCGACGAGGTTGTTGTCATGAACAACGCCCGGATCGAGCAGGTCGGCGCCCCGCAGGACGTGTACGACCACCCGCAGTCACCGTTCGTTTACCAGTTTCTGGGCAACGTCAACCGCCTGCAACTCCCGTGGAGCGGTCTCAATGGCAACGGCGGCGACAGCGGCACGCTTTTGCCTTTTACCGACGAGAAGGCGCGTGTCGCCTTTGTGCGTCCGCACGAACTGGAGATCGAGCGTTTCCAGGTCGGTCGCCAGGGCGAGCCTGCGCGCGTGCGCGCCATCCAGGCCGCCGGCCCCGTTGCCCGGGTCACGCTCGTGCGCGGCGCCAACGAATACATCGACGTCGAGCTTAGCCGCCAGCGGCTCGACGAACTCAACCTCGCGCTCGACGACACCGTTCTCCTGCGCGTCCGCCGGAGCCGGACTTTCGCCCAGGATTTATCAATCTGAACCTTTGGTAACCTGGTTACCTGGCGCCCTGGCTACCTGGCGCGTCCACCCCCCCCCCCCCCCTCCCGTCACCTCTGTCACCTCCATCGCTCCCGTCGATCCCGCCCGACACCCGTTACGCTCTGGACCTTTCCCCGATGAGCACCACGACCACACCACCACCACGCATCATTATCATTGGCGGCGGCCTGTCCGGCACGCTCGTCGCCGTGCAGATCATGCGCCACGCCCCGCAGGGCACGCGCATCACGCTGATCGAGCGACACCCCCCGGTCGGACGCGGCGTGGCATTCGGGTCGGATTACTGTTGCCACATCCTCAACGTGAAGGCGGCGCACATGAGCGCCTTCCCCGACGCCCCCGATCATTTCCTGAACTGGGCGCGGGAACGCGCCGGTCGCGTCGGTTATCCCGAGCAGATCGGCCCCGACGACTATCTGCCCCGCCGCCTCTACGGCGACTACATCGGCCGGGTTTTTGCCGAAGCCCGGCAACGCTTCAAGGAACACCTTGCCGTGAAAACCGTCGCGGGCGAGGCCATCGACATCGAGGAACTCCCGCAGGGCGGCGTCCGCGTGTACCTCGAAGACGACCGTACCTTCGAAGCCGACCGCGTGGTCCTCGCCATCGGCAACCTTCCCGGCGAGTACCCCGTGCGCCATTCCCGGCGTTTTCTCCACGGCCGTCGCTACGTCCATATCCCCTGGACCGAGGGCGTGCTCGAAGGCATCGATCGCGATGACGACGTGCTGCTCGTCGGCGCCGGCCTCACGGCCAACGACATCATCCTCCAACTCGCCGATCTCGGTCACCGCGGCGTAGTCCACGCGCTTTCGCGCCGCGGACTCCGGCCCCGGGCGCATCGTCCGTACAAGCCGGTGAATCTCACATTCGATATCGCGGAGATCCCGACCGTCCGCGTCGCCGTGCGCCGCATGCGCGAGGAAATCGCCCGGGCCACGACGGCCGGCGACGACTGGCGCGCGGTCATCGACGCGCTGCGTCCGCACACGCAAGCGCTCTGGCGCTCCTGGAGCTGGGAGGAGCGCGGCCGTTTTTTGCGCCATGTGCGCCCGTTCTGGGAAGTGCAGCGCCACCGGATCGCGCCGGAAGCCGCCCGGGAGATCGACCGGCTCGCCGCCATCGGTCGCGTGCGGTTCTGGGCCGGCCGCATCGTGCTTCTCGAAGAAACCGAAACCGGCGCCAACGTGGAATTCCGCCGCCGCGACACCGGCGTGATTGTCGGCCTCAAGGTGGCGAAAGTCATCAACTGCACCGGTCCGCGCACGGATTATTCCAAGTACCAGCACCCGCTGCTCATCAACCTGCTCGCCCGCGGCCTCATCGATCATGATCCGCTCGCGCTCGGCCTGAATGCGCTGCCGGACGGCGAGGTGTTGCGTTACCGCAACGGACCCACCGGCTGGCTCTTCACGATCGGCGCGCCGCTCAAGGGCGTGCTTTGGGAATCGACCGCCGTCCCGGAAATCCGCCAGCAGGCCGTGATCCTCGCCCATCGGCTGCTCGCTTCCGGGGCATGAGTACCGCGATATTTGTACGAACACTGGAAAAAACCGCAAAAATCAGGTTCTTACCTGACTACCGCACAGCACGGAAAACGGGTAGGATAAGCACCATTATCACGACCCTGCGCCACATGACGAGCCATCGCCACGCCCGATCCGCACCGCACAATGTGGAAGAATCGTGCGCAAAAAAAGTTGCGCAAGTAACTGTAACAGCGTTATTTACCCCCCCCCCCC
Organism: Opitutaceae bacterium; assembly: GCA_031266495.1. Next base: position 2,351 of record JAISAX010000621.1, on the reverse strand, counting down.
ACACACACATATACACACACCACCACCAAATTCGAATTATTAATAGAGGGAGTTACGCAGGCCGGAGGCAAGGACGTGCGTTGCAGGCCACCACAAAGGGCGCGCCCGTATAGCGTATGCCAGCGGTTACGGGCGCCAGAGAAGGAGCCCTGCGAAGGGGCATTCGCGGGCGCACGTAAGGAACGCCGCTATGGCAAGACCGTCCTTGGCGGCGTAACCATTGCCTTTCGCGGCGTATCCGCGGGCCTGCCCGGACATTTTGCCAAGCTCCATGCAACGCGTAGCGGGCTCCCCGCGATTTCCGCCTGGCTACCCCGGGCATCCGTTTGTCTCCCCGGAGTTTTCGGTAAAACCCTCCTGCCCGCCACGCCAGCCCCCCGTTCGTGCCGCTGCGCCCTGTTCCCTTTTCCCGTAAGCCATGAACAATCACGACAATATCCCCCGCAAGGACGAAGAATTTCACCTCTTTCAGGAAAGCCTGATGGTGACGCTACCCGGCATGTTGCCCAAACCCGGCATCACCATGGCACAACTGGAGCCGCTCGTGGCGACGCAGTCCCATCCCGGACTCAGGTTTCAGATCTCGAATCCGCCATCCGCCATCTGAAATCTGCAATCCACCATCCTCTCCCCCCATTCTCCATACCATAAGGGAAACTATAAACATCATGAAAAACAGCGTAATGGTCAAAATGGCTGATTTTTTTGGATATGCTATTGATGGGCTAACGGGTTGCGTAAACGATGGGAGTATGGACAAAAAAGTGCCCTTTTTGTGGGCAAAAAACGCTGAGGAAGAACGGACGGCGCCAGGAAGGGAAACAACGTTATCATTGTTCGGCTTGCGGACGTTTTTCACAGGCAGGTTTTCGTGTTTCAGCGCAACTGCTTTTGAAGGAGTATTTGCAAGACAAGCATGATTTGGGCATCCGAACCGTGCAACGAAGGATAGGTAGCTTTCATAGGGAAGCGTTATCGCGCGAGGCATGTAGTGCCGAACACCCCCTATCCATGCGAGGGATTTTTGTGCGATACTGCCGGGCATGTTTCTACGTCGCAAAAGCAAATCCGTCCGGGGAGCCGACTACAGCTATTGGAATCTTTGCCGCACGGTGCGAACGGCGCGCGGCCCGCGCCAGCAGGTGGTCGCCTCGCTGGGCAAGCTCGACGAGTGCGAGTTGTCCGGCCTGCGCGGCGACTGGGATGATCTGCCCGCCTTGCTGCGGGGCGAGGCACCCGCCCCCCGAGCGCACACGCCATCCCTGCCCGGTTTCGAGTCGGTCGGCGCGGAGGTCTCCGCCACCCAGCAGTGGGAGCAGGCCGACCTGTCTGGCTTGCGGGTCGAACGCAGCCGCGATTTTGGCGAAAGCTACTTTGCGCTCTCGCTGTGGCACCGCCTCGGTCTGGACCGGTTGCTCGCCGAGCTGCTGCCCGAAGGGCGCGAGTCGGTCGCGTGGGCGCACGTCGCCGCGCTGCTGACCATCGCGCGCTTCTGCGGCCAGCCCTCCGAACTCGGCGTGGCCGAACAGTGGTTCGACTCCACCGCGCTCGACGACCTGCTCGGCCTGGACTCCGCCCAGATCAACGACGACCGGCTTTACCGCGGCCTCGACCGTCTCGCCGAACACAAGGACCGCCTCTGCGCCCACCTGATGGAACGCTACCGCCAGTGGTTTGGCGTGCGCTTCGAGTTTTTGTTCTACGACGTGACCAGCACCTACTTTGAAGGCGAGTGCAAACGCAACCCCCCAGGCCCAACGCGATTACTCCCGCGACCAGCGTCCGGGCAACAAACAAGTCTGCATCGGCCTGGTCTGCACGCCCGAAGGCCTGCCGCTGGCCTTCGAGGTTTTTTCCGGCAACCGCGCCGACGTCACCACCGTGGAGGACATCGTCCGTGCAATGGAAACCAAATACGGCCAGACCGAACGCATCCGGGTGATGGACAGCGGCATGGTTTCCGAGGCCGCGCGGCGGGATTGCAGATCTACAGCCGTCTGGACATCGGCCAGCGGCTGCACCGGCAAAAAGGCGCCTACCTGCTGCGGACCAACTGCGAGGAAACCGACCCGGTCAAACTCTGGCGCTGGTATATCCAGCTGACCCAGGCCGAGGCGGCCTTTCGCACCGCCAAAAGCGATCTTGGGATGCGACCGATATTCCATCACCTCCAGAACCGGGTGCAGGCGCACATTCTGGTATGCTTTCTCGCTCTCGCCCTCTGGCGCAGCTTTTCTGGCCTACTCCTCCACCCTGTCCAAAACCTATGCCACCCTCGCCATCACACGCATGCTCCACCACCTGCGCGACCATGGCGTCCCTCTGGCCCAGGTCGAAGTCCGCACCGACCT
>JAISAX010000616.1 GCA_031266495.1 Opitutaceae bacterium | reverse complement strand
CCCCACCCCCCCGCCCCCCCCCCCCCCCCCCCCCCCCCCCCTCGCGCGCCCGCCCCCCCCCCCCGCCGCCGGGGGCGCGCCCCCCCACGTGTCACCACGGCGGGAGAGTTGCATTCCGGCGTTCGGAATACAGGCGATTACCGATGTCCCGTATCGCCTGGATCAGCTCCGGACAGGGGCGGTCACAGATGTCAACCATGCCGATATCATAGGCCTCTCCGTCCACTCGTCCCGCAACAGCCTGGGCACCGTACTGATAATAATGTGTGCCGACGATATAGGGATTGTGCAAGGCGCTCTGGACGTACCGTATATAAACTTTGGCCCGTTCCGCCTGATTGCGCACCGGGGAGAGTCCGGGATGGAGCAACCCGCGGTCAAGCGCTCCGAAGTGAAATTCGCCCATGATGAAAGGCTTGTCCACTCCTTTGGGCGGATGTATGCCTGCCACGGTTGGACAATACATGTTCATGGCAAGAGCATCGCAGTATTCAGCCGCAACATATAAAACGCTGTCGTCAGGCGGACCGCTGAACCGGACGCCAAAGATGAGGGAACCGGGAAAGGCTTTGTTTATTTCCTCCTTATAGCTGCTGAAATATTTATGGGCGATCAGCTTGTTGAACCCGGCCAGATCCCGTTTTACCGCCGTTTTTTGGCCGGAGGGAACGTCGGTTGAGGCGAGCCAGCTTCGCCAGTCCGGGTGCTTCGTGCCCCATGCAGCGTTAAGCGCGTCGATATTCGAATATTGTGTACGCAGGTAGTCGGCAAAAGCGATCCTGGCAGCCTGGTTCTCCGGGGTTCTTAGCACGACACGAGCAACATATTCGGGATCATAGCCCCAGTCGGGTTCGTTATCCAGGAAGAAGCCGATGCGCATGGGATCGTTGTCAGTAATCCCGTTTTCCCGATACTTGTCTGTATAATCCTGAATGGCCCGGCGGATAGCAGGACGAAAACCGTCATCAAAGGGGTCGGGGAAAATGGAGCTTCGCCCTTTCGGGGCAAGGCGGACGGGGCGGTTGGCCCGAAGCAGATCGAGATACGGCACCTTGCGGGAAATCGGTGTCCGCCAGGCGTAGGAAAAGGCTCCGACCGAATTCAGGCGCCATGATTGGAGGCGGCTGGCCGCTGAAGTGAAATACGCCTCCCGCCATTTGTCTCCATATTTCCGGTATAAATTGGCTCCCTTGAAATTGTAGGTATGAAAATCGCCGGATGCGTAAAACCGTGTTTTCCATTCCCCCGGACGGTAGAAAGCACCAGGCGGCCCCTCTTTGGGGATCAGCGAAAAGTAGTTTTCCCGTCGGGTCACGCCGGTATGGTCGTCGGACGAAATGGAAATGACCGACGTGACGCCATGCGACCAGAACAGGCGGCCTTCCAGATCGACCAGCCACCATTTGCCATCGCGTTTTTCCAACCGGAATTGTCCGGTGGCTTCCAGTTGCGGACCGCCTTCCCAGCCACCGTAACGATTCCATTTCTCAGGAGATTCACCATGGATGGCAATGTCGGCGGCTTCACGGGCAATGTCATCGGCCAGTTCGGTCGGCGAGGAAACTTTGCCCGGCCAGTCGGCATGGCGATACTGGCCCAGTTCATCTACAAACGGGAAAAAATCCTTTGCTTTCAAAGTGGCGGTCGGCGGGGAGCCTTCCAGCCTGAGGTTGCTTACTTCGACACTTGCATCGGGGACGGCGCTGTTGGTCATGACCATGAGGCGAATGTCCTTCATGGATCGAAAGGCCGCTCCCGACCTGGTGCGCATTCCCTCAATCTTCAGATCGCCCTCGATCAAGGTATGTCCGCGATACAAATCGATATAGACTTCCACGCTTTCTCCGGGAGGAACGCTGTGCAGATAAAACTCCAGGGGATAGAATTCCAGGTCACCGGCAGGCATCGTGCCTGTCCAGGAAAAGGGGATACCCGTATCCTCGAAGCGAACCTGGAAATAGCAAGGTTCCGCCGTCACGTTGCGCAGCGACAGGGATACGCCGGCCGCTCAAATACCGGCGTCATGCGCGGCATTTGCCGTAGTTCTGTTTTATTACGCTGAAGTTACGCTTGAATGAACACCACCAAAACGAACGGGAACCCGAAAACGCTCGTGGGCTTCGCAAGCGAAGCCCCTACCTCCCGGCTGCGTAACGTCAGTTCGTCATTCTTGATTATTAATTTCCCCGCGTCAGCGGGGAGGGAGGCGGGCGGGGTCGAGGCCGTAAATGATTGTTGGCGCGCCGGTGAGTTTGAGGATGACGGATCCGCCGCTGGTGCGGTGTGTGGTTTGCTGGCCAATGGCGTTGCGAGTGACAATGCTGGCTCCGATGGCAGGAAGCGTGACCGGAGTGCGCGTTTTCCAGTTCTCGATCCAGGGTTCGGGTGTGGGAAAGGGATCGGCTTTTCGAGTGAGCGTGTATCCTTCGGTGCGATCCCAGAGGATGGCAACGGGGCCGCCCGGGGTGTCGAAGAGGAGGCCGCGGGTTTTGGCGTTTTGTTTTCCGGGAAATTGTATCCATCCTTTGAACACGGCGCAATCGAGGGTTTCGGCGGCGGTGACAAAACCGAGGAGCGAGGGCTTGAAACCGAGGTCGCGCCGGATGAGTCCGAAGGAGTACTCGCGCTCCCCGGGGTTGATGCCGAGTTGGTCGAACCAGATGGAGTCGTAGAGCTGATACCAGAAGGCGGCTTTGACGCCCTCGGCATGAGCGAGAGCGAAAGTGAGAATGGCGTTCTCGCCGCCGACGCGCGGGGTGTCCTCCCACCAACTGTTGGGATGTCCTGGCGAATAGACTTCGGTGAGCCAGAGGGTTTTGCGGGCAGGGTCGTCGGCGGGTTTTTGCGCGTCGTAGCGGTTGATGAGGGCCTTGGCGGTGATGATGGAGCCGTAGTAGTTCCAGTAGCTGCCGTGGGCGCCGGTTTCCCGGTTTTTCCAGTCGTCCCAGGTGTCGATTCTGGCGGGGGGATCGTAAACGGGATAATCGACAGCGAAGTTGCCGCGTCCGGGGTGCAGGGCGATGCCGTCGAGCAGGTCCCAGCCGCCAAGTTGGTGGAGACCTTCGATGACGGGGACGTCCATGCCGGCAAGGCCAGTGGTGAGGAGTTTGATGTCGGTGGCGGGGGAACCCATTTCTTTCTGGATACGGCGGATTTCGCGCAGCCAGTCGATGTATTTGGTGAGGCGTTCGCGGCGTTCCTTGCCCTTGATGGTGTCAGCGAGGCCGATGTTGAAGCCGGCGAAGTTGATTTCGTTTCCGAATTCCCAGACGCGACTGCCGTTGTCGAGGCAGCGTTGGATTTCCTTGCGTATCCAAGTTTCGCGTTCGGCGTCGGTGTAGTCTTTTTTCCAGTCAATGTTGTCGTGGAGGATGGCGGTGACGCCGGGGAATTCTCCGGTTTTGCCGTGGCGGAGCCAGCGGACGCCCATGCGCCGGATGAGGCGGGCGATTTGTTCGCGGTCGGGGATGGCCCACCAGGCGGAGAGGCCGATGATGCTGTCGTCGGGTTTCATGGCCGCAAATTCGTGGGGGGGGAGGAGGGTGATGTGGGTACGGTCGAAGGCGAGTTCTTCGCCGGTGGTTTTGTCGGAGATGGAAACTTCGGCGAAGAAGAGGTCGCGGGTGGAGTCGGGCGAGGTTTTGGAGGGAGAGAAGGGGAGGCGTTCGTGGTGGAGCACACCGGGGGCGAGGGCGAGGGGGCGGGCGGCCTGCGAGACGATGGCGCCGGCGTAGTCGCGTATCCAGTGTTTGAGGACAACGTTGCGCGGGGTCTGTCCGGGGCCGGTGTTGGCGAGGGTGATGTCGAGGGCGAGGGGGTCGGCGGGCGTGGTGTGTTCCCACCAGTTCCATGTTTTCGCCGTGCCGATCTTGAGGCCGACGGGGCGTTCGCGGAGGCGGGCGGCGAGCAATTCGGACGGCCATTCGCCGTCGCGAGGGGAGACGAGGAGGGTGAACTTTCCGATGTAATGATTTTCGGATACTTTGCGCAGGCCGATGTGCTGGAGCCGTTCGTAAATCCACTGCGTGTTGACGCCGGTGTCGTGGGCGAAGCTGACAATGTGGTCGCCGGTTTCGTAACGGATGAACTGGCCGTCGGGGTGTTCTTGGGGGAGGCCGCCGTGTTCGTTGTGTTTCCAGAGGCCGGTTTTGACGGCGGGCAGTTGTTTGGCTCCCGCTTTGAAGGAGCGCTCGAACATGCTGCCGCCGATGTTAACCGGGATGGTGTTTTTTTCGGGATCGGAATCGGGTTTGGGATTGGGGATTGTGGCGGGCAGGTCGCTGATGTCGAAGGTGACCTCGACGCGACCGGGACGGGGAGTGAAGCGTCCGGTAATTTTGGGCAAGGCGGGGGCTGCGGCGGCGGAGGGGGCGGGCAGTTGGTAGGCGATTTCGAGGGAGCGGGCGCCGTCCTCGCCGGTCACGGTGCGGAGTGTTCCGCCGTTGGTGGTGAATGAGGGTGTCCACTTGAGTTGAAAGCCGGAGAAGGTGAGCAGGGTGTCGCCTTGCGGGGTGTTGATGGTGACGTGATTCCAGCGGTCTGCGCGGAGCGTGACGCCGGGCGCGGCGAGTTCAATGGCGGCGGGTCGGGGCGCGGCGGCGGCGATGGCGACCAGAGAGGCAAGCGATAGCGAGAGCGCGAACAGGACAGGACGGAGCGAGAGTCGTTGAAAAAGCATGATTGGTATCCGGGAAAAAAAACAAATCAGAGGTATAAGGAGTGGCACCCAGGAGGGCGCCACCCCGGCGGATTCGGGATCAGCGACGACGGCGGCGGCGAATGGCGATGGCCGCCGCCGCGACCAGGCCGGCGAAACCGCACAGCGCGGCGAGCGCGCGGGATTCCGGGATATTTCCGGTGATGGCGTGCAAGGCGAAGTTTGCCTCCAGTTGTTCGACGGTCAGCCTGGTGCCTATCCATGCGGCGGCATCGTCTATAATGGCTGTCGTTCCCAATACGCCACCAGCACTGACGCCTGCGTTGAACGCGTCGCTTTGGCCACCAAAATAAACCCATGGACTATTGACCATACCGGTGGTGCCTACGGTGGCGCCGACGGGGTTGCTGCCGGTGGTATCGTTCGAATCGAAGGAAAGAAGGGGCGAGCCAAAGGTGTCGGTTTGTTTTGTCAGGAAGAGTTCAACATGGCCGTGTGCACCGGTTATTCTATTCCATGTGAGGGCGACGTTATACCATGCGTCCGCATCCCATGTCAGGGACGCACTGGTCCAGGTGCTGAAGCCTCCATTCCAATTCTGAAGCGAGACGTTGAGTGTGCGCTGACCGGTTTCATCCACTTGGCTGAGCCAGACTTGCAGGCCTTGATTTCCGGGGTATGAGTTATTCCCGACACCGAAGAGAACAAAACGATCCTGGTTTGGTAACACAGTGCCGGGGTTTTTTGCCCAGATGGAGAGGGTAACCGGTCCGATGTTCAAGACATTGGTTGTCCCGGTCCCGGTATCAAAAGAAACATTACTGGCTGAGGATATGCCGCCATTCCAGAACCCGGTACTGAAGTTGGTCAGGCCGTTGCCGGAAATGCCGCTGGCGGTGACATCAAGCGATCTCCACTTGACCGCGCCGCTGGTGTCACTGGCCCCGGAGTTGGTGATGGCAGTGTTTGTTGCTAATGTCGTTCCCGCGGTGGCGTCGTCGAAGGTGAAGAGCGCGGTGGGTGTCGGGATTATGGTTGGGGCGGATGATGCGGCGGTAACGCCGACCATCAAGGCAAGTCCGAGCCCCAGGGCAATGCATGTCCCCGCGGTTCGGCTGAGCGGATGTAGTGATATTGTGGATTTGTTTTTCATGGCGTGTTCGTGTTCGGGTTTATGGCAGATTCGGGTTGAGAAATTCAGAGGGGCGGAATGGGGACGTTGGGATATTGGGGAAAGGGACCCCAGATCCATTCCAGGTAGTCCATGCCGCTGCGGTTGGGGCCGGGTTTCAGGGATGCGACGTGGGCGTCAAGGAGAAGGATGTGGCACTGGTCTTTGTGACGGAAGGCGAGTTTGTACCAACTGCCGGTTGAACTCACCCAAAGGCCGTCGGCGTTGAAGCCGTTGCCCGGCCAGCCGCCGTCGCCGTACTGGTCGGGGTGCTCGTCGTCCCAGAAAACAATGACACGGGATTGCGGATACGCGTCGTTGACGCGTTTGCTTTTGCCAGTGTTGCCATCAACGCCGAGCCAGGCGTTTTTGAGGTAGCCGGTGTAGTTGTTCTTGCCGTTTTTTGGCACGGCGACCGGGCAGGTGAGCATGTAGTCGCGAGCCCCCATTCCGATTCCGGTGACTATTTTTTGGTTTTTGAGGTAGGGATTGAGATAACGATGCCAGCCGGCATACGAATCGCCACTGTGGGGGTAAAAAACGTTTTTGTTTTCGGTGAGGTAGGTTTGTGTGGCGATACCGATCTGGCGGAGGTTGGATTTGCACTGGGCGGCGCGCGCGGAGGAACGAACGGAAATCGTCACGGGAATAAGGATACCGGCCAAAATGCCGATAATGGTGATGACGGCCAGCAGCTCGATGAGGGTGAAGGCGCGGGGACGGGAAGGGGTTGCGTGATGACGGAGTGTCATGGTGGACAGGGTGGGATGGGCTGGATGTGGATGCATTTCGAGAACGTGAAGCCCGAATGAAACATGGCCTTCGCAACGGTCCCGATTCTTTTCCTGAAACCGCCCGGCCGGCAGTCCGGAGACGGCGAGGAAAGAAAAGCTGTAATTCGCGAAACCACATATAATTGGCACGCAAAAAGGCGTCCATGACCGGCCTTGGCCAAGGCGCGAAACTACACAGGATCAAATCACGGGACAAATGGCAAAAGGTCGGTGTCGCGCGTGTGCCAGGTTTGTTGATACAATTCCCGGTAAACGGCGCCGGTCGGGGTTTCCGTCCAGTGTTCCTCCCCGGCCTATCTCGCCGGAACGACAAGAAGATGGAGGGTCGCTTCGCTCACTGGCGAAACGAAATCGAGGCCGAGGCGTGTGCCTCGCGGAGGCTGGCCGGGAACGATCCCGTGGACGGGATCTTCGGAGAGGAGGCGCGCTGTCGTATCCGCATCGGCAGACCAGGAGATTTCGACCGGTCCGACACGAAAACCGGATGCGGTTGCTTTTTCCTTTTTCTGGCCGGGGAGCAAGACAAGCGCCGTTCCGAATGTTTGCGGCTGGCCCGGCTTGAAGCGGACACGATCCACAATTTCCAGACGACCTCCGTCCGCCCGGGTGAAGACGAAGGTGCGGGTGAGCCGTTCCAGGGCCGGCACATCGTAGGCGCTCGTCAGATCGATTTCCCAAGTATCGGCCCTGTCGGTGAAATCGGTGTGCAGGGTGACGGCGCGGGCATCGGAGCCGGTCCGTTGAAGCTGGCCGGCGACGCGGGGGACAGGATGACCGAAGGAGTTCATCACTCCGCTGGTGTAGCGGTTGGGACCAAAGGTGTCTTTCGTGTAAACGTCGGTGCCGGGATCGGTCAGGGCGATTTCGCCGTCGCAGAGAAGGACGAAGGAACCGAGGTCGTTGTGATTGTGGGGCTGGCCGTTGTGTCCGCCCTTGAAGGCCGCGATCAGGCCCTGTTCCGCGGGCTGGCGTCGCACGACGAGCGCTCCGCCGTCAGGAAACCAGTCGCGCAGGGGCGGGGTTTTGACGTTTGCGGCGATGGCCTGCGCCTCCGGGGAGCCGGGAGGAGGGCGGGGCAGGGAAAGATCCCACGGAGTGATATAGAGTCGCGCACCGAGTCCCTGGGGCTGGACCCAGGTGGGACTGGCGCTGCGGCCGATGATGCCGCCCGAACCGCCATAGCGCAGCGTCGCAAAATCGTGCCAGTGCGCCGGTGCGCGTGATGCGATCTTGACATCGCCAAAGGCGGGAAAAATCCCGCAGGTCAGTTGCCAGCGGACGTCGAAGGTGGCGATGAGTTCCTGCTTTTTGCCCGCGAGCAGATCGATGCGTCCGTCCGTGGCCAGGCGGATCAGCTCGGAGCCAAGCATATAATGGCCGTATCCGAAAGACCAGTATCCGATGCCTTCGTGGCAGAATCCGTCGTCGCCAAATCCGTCGATGAAGAAGGCGGTGAGGGTTTCGAAAGCCGCGATCAGTTCCGCCCGCTCCTCCACCGGCCAGTCCGCGAGCAGGAGGGGGCTGGCCATGACGCCGGCATTGCAAATGGCATTCCAGTTGTTGCCACCGTTCATCCACCAGAAATCCCGCCGGTTGGCGGTGCGTACGCGCTGGAGATAAGGGTCCGTGATTCGCGAGCGTATTTCCGAACGCAGACGCTTGCGGATGTCGGGGGAGAGGCGGTCGCCGAGCAGGTAATCGCACAGGGCGATGTCCCAGGCACGGATCGCGGCGGCGAGATCGACGAGGTCGTACGCATCATGCCAGGTTGCGCGTCGCCCGGCGTGGGGAGGGATGGCCCAGGTGGGTTCGGCAAGCTCCCGTTCGAGGTGCGGGAGGTGGCGCCCGTCGCTGGCAATGCCTTCGGCAAAGAGAAACAGGCCGAGACGTTCGGTGCGGGCGGCGTGGGGTTTTTCCCAGGCTCCGCGTCGTCCGGTTTTCCTGAAATCTTCGTAGAGTTCCTCGGTCAGCGGAGGAGGTTCCTTTTTCGCCGCCTTTGTCGCGGCGGCCTCCAGTTCCGTCGGCGGATGGGCGGCGGCGGCCCGCATCCAGAATGCGCGGTCGGCGAAGGGGGGAGAATAAAAGGCAGGAGCGGTGCGGCCGGATAACCAGCCGGCAATTTCAGCAACGCGGGCCGGATCGATCGGGGGGAGGACCGGACCGGCGTTCTTTGTGTTTTCCCGGGAAAACAGGGTGGATGCCGTTGCCGAAAGGAGGACGGCGAGAAAAGACAGGGAAGTGAGGCGACGCATGGGAAGTCGGCAACGGGACGGGGGGGGGGGGGGGGGGGGGGGGGCCGCCCCCCCAACCGCGATGAG
>JAISAX010000546.1 GCA_031266495.1 Opitutaceae bacterium | reverse complement strand
CCCCACCCGGGCGGACGCCGGTCCCGTTGTCATCGAAACCTGCGGCCTGACCAAACGTTTCGGGCACGTCACCGCGCTCGACGACGTCAGCCTCACCATCCGCCAGGGCGAGTTCATCGCCTTCATGGGCGCCTCCGGTTCCGGCAAGACGACGCTGATGAACATCCTCACCTGCCTCGACACCGCCACCGAAGGAAAAATCCTGCTCGACGGCATCGACGCCGCCGCGCTCGACGACGAAGGCCGCCGCGTATTCCGAGCCGAGAAGATCGGGCTTATCTTTCAGCAATTCCACCTCATCCCCTACCTCAGCGCGCTGGAGAACCTGATGCTAGCGCAGCACTACCACAGCATGGCGGACGAAGCCGCCGCGCGCGCCGTGCTCGAAAAAGTCGGCCTTGGCCACCGCGTCACGCACCTGCCGCACCAGTTATCCGGCGGCGAGCAGCAACGCGTCTGCATTGCCCGCGCCCTCGTCAACGAACCCCATTTCATCTTTGCCGACGAACCCACGGGAAACCTCGACGAGGAAAACGAGCGCATCGTCCTCGGCCTCCTCCGCGACCTGCACCAACAAGGCCGCACGATCATCATGGTGACGCACAACCCCGACCTCACCTGTCACGTCAACCGCATTGTCCGCCTCCACCACGGCAAGATCGTTTCCGATTCCCCGACCTGCGCCGCCACCTGCCCGATCCTCCCGCATCCGCCGATCCTCCCGCACCCGCCCGGCCCGCCAACCACCCGCCCGGACTAAAACCCTACCGGCTGCCGGCCTCCGTCGGCGCCCCCGTCGATTCGCGGACCTCCATCCGCACCGGCACCCGGTCCACGAGTAACGACGCCGACGCCGGCGGCGGCGGCGATTTCGCGCCCCCCTCGCCAACCCCATTTCCGGCAACCCCCGGCAGCGCCCCTGGCCGCCCGGCCAGCCGCTCCACCAGACGCGCCGCCGCCCGCCGGCCGATCTCCACGGGATCCTGCGCCACCGTCGTCAACCGCGGACGCACGCTCGCCGACACCCGCAAATCCGCAAACCCCACGACCGAGACATCCTCCGGCACGCGCAAACCCGCGTCCAGCGCCGCCGCCATCGCATCCAGCGCCTCCCAATCCGTAAACCCCATGATCGCCGTCGGACGCCCCCCCCCCCCCTCTCTCCCGAAAGCAAGTCGCGCGCATACCGGTACGCCTCGTCCGATCCGTAACAAGCGACCTCCCGTATCCAGTTTTCGTTTACGACCGCCCCGCCCCTGTCCATGGCGCTCCGGAACCCCTCCAGCCGCGCCCGCCCCGTACTCGTTTTCCGGTGACAGATGTTGGCGATCCTGCGGTGCCCCAGCGCCAGCAGATGCTCCGTGGCCAGCGCCCCGCCCTCGAAATCCTGGCTGCCGACAAAATCATGGTCCTCGCATCCGGCAAACGTCTGGTCCACGACCACGACAGGACGCCCGAAATTTTTCAGTTCCAGCAAATACGCCTGCGAAGGCTGATCCGCCGGAGGAAACATCAGCAAACCGTCCACCCGCCGCTCCGCGAACGTCCGCAGCACCTGCTCGCCCTCATGGACGCACAAGTCCCAGTTGATGACGATGGCGTCATACTCCGCGCCATACAGCACCGCCAGCATCCCCTCAATGATCCGCCCTGAAAAGTCGCTGTGGAAATCATTGCACGTCAGCCCCACCGTCATGCTGCGACCACTCTGGATCGCATGCACCAGCCGGTTCGGACGGTAATTGCGTTGTGCCGCCACGCTCAGGATACGCTGCCGCGTTGCCTCCGAGACCCCCGGCTTGCCACTCAGGGCCTTCGACGTGGCTCCGAGGGAGACACCGCAGATACGGGAAATTTCAGCAAGAGAAGCCATGACGGAAAACCAATCACACAAATTTCCTTTCACGCAAGCCCTTTCTTCCGTAAAAATCACTGTAACAATATGTTTATCAGTATATTAATAAGCATAAAACATCTATGGAGAAAATACTTGCCAGCAACCAAGAAAGTATTTTCTCTCCCTTTCGCATTCAACCTCGCAGCCTCGCAATTTCACAACCTTGCAACCTCGCGCTTATGAAAGCGCCCCTCCTTTTTCCTTCCTTACGCGCACCGTTTTTACCTGCCTGCGTTTTTTTTCCGACATCCATGAAAACCGCCAAACCTGCCCTGCCCAACGCTGCGACCGGCTTCCCCCTGATCGAGCCACGACGGGTTTTTATTTGTCAGAGGCGGAGCAGCGCTCCGCCTCTGACAAGGACTTCATATGAAGTCCTTCGCGCCGCCCCCGGTTTTACCCTGATCGAGCTGCTCACCGTCATTGCCATCATCGGCATTCTGGTCGCCATTGTGCTGTCCACGATGGGCGGCGTCCGGCAGAAGGCGAATGCTGCCGTCTGCATGTCCAACCTCCGCCAGATTCACATGGGGGCGCAATTATATGCGCAAGACAACAAAGGCCGGCTTCCGCCCCATTACACCACCATCAATGGCATGGGCAAATCCTGGTACAATATCCTCAAGGATGAATATATGAACGCCCCCATGGTGTTTTTCTGCAAATCCTCCACGCTCACCCCCGACCTCACCAACGGCACCATCAAGTCGGGATGGAGTTCCTACGGACGAAACGTCAATCTCGGCTTCGATCCCGGCCTCCTGATCGACAGTATTGTCAATCCCGGCAAACTGATTCTCGTCGCCGACAGTGATGATGCCAGCGCCGACAAGTCGTATCTGGATACCAGTGCCGCCGCGAAACCCGGAGAACGCCACAGCGGAAAAATCCAGCTTGTCCACATCGACGGTTCACTGATCCGCGTCAAACGGGCCGATCTCATCGCCGATAATGCCAACTGGAAAAACTGATACGCAGCCGCTCCCCCTCCCCTCCCCCCCCCCCCCTCTCTCTCTCTCTCCCCCGCCTCCTCGCCCTCCCGCCTTCCCGCTCCCTGACCAAAACCGAAACCATGCACGACCTATGAAAATCACCCGCCATGCACTCATCCTTGCGACCGCCGCCCTCGTCGCGATTCCGCTCCATGCCAGCGCTCTTCCCTCAACAATCACCTTCGATACCGAAGCTGATTTCACCGGCAACTTTACCGTGCTGAACGGTTCCGGTCTCGCCTGGAATTCCGAATACAAGAATCTCACAAAAACGGATACAGGGATTGAAAACGTGCTTTTACTTCCTGAAGCAACCGGCCTTTCCGATGTCACGGTTTCGATGGACGCCAGGTTTTCAAGCACCTCGCCCAGTATCGGTCTCTGGCAAGGCGTCACCTCCACCCCCTCGACCACAGGATTCCTCGGTCTGGTCAACCGCATTTCCGACACACAAGTCCAGCTTCGCATCTTTGCGGCGGCCAACCCGAACGCGACGCTACCTGCCGTATTTTACAACAACACCTTCACCATCGACACTTTTGCCACCGATACATTTTACACGGCCGAATTCACCGCGGTTGCCACCGCCACCGGCACGAATCTGACACTAAGCTTCCTTGCCATCGGCAACCCCGTCCCTCTTGCCACCACGGGAGTCATATTCAGCACGGACGTCATGAAAGGAACCCAGGTCGGTTTTCGCGCCGCATCCCTGACTCTTTCTCTGGACAATTTCCGCGTGGCCAGTGCCGGTCCCATTCCTGAACCCGCCACCATATCCGCGCTCTTTGGTGCCTGTGCTCTCGCCGTCGCCGCCACCGGCATGTGCCGCAAACGCCTCCGGTAAATCAATCACTGAAGTTACGCGGATCGGCCGTAGGGGCTTCGCTTGCGAAGCCCGCGAGCGACCTGACTATTGGAGAATTCCGTTCAGGAACCGAACAAAAACAACCTGTTCAATCTTGACACAGAGACCACAGAACGCAGACACAGAGTCCACCGAGGGCCAAACGACTTTTCAGCTCTCTTTGAATTCCTCATATTTTATTAAAAACCAATCTGTAACGAAAACAGATGAACCTTGAATTTATCAAACCACACCTCGACTTTTCGCAGGCGAAAAGTGAACTCTGTGTCATAGCTCTGTATCCTCTGTGTCAAAATTGAGTACACTATTTGTGTGCGGCCCCTAACTCTGCCCCAAAAACAGATCCATATGTCCGCACACTCCCGCCTCTCCGCATCCGCCAGGGACGCCTGTTTTCGCCTCTGGTTCGACACACCGGCCACGCACTTCACCGAATCCTGTCTCGTGGGAAACGGACGCCTTGGCGCAATGATGTTCGGAGGCATCGAACAAGAACGCATCGTGCTCAACGAGCAGACCCTCTGGTCCGGCTCGCACCACGACCCCGACCGTCCCGACGCCGCCGCCGCGCTCCCCGCCATCCGTGAACTCCTCTTCGCCGGACGCTTTGTCGAAGCACAACAACGGATGAACGAACACTTCACCTGTCGTCCCGGTTCCTCCGCCCCCCAAGGAAAAGACACCCCCTTCGGCTGCTACCAGACCCTGGGAAACCTGATACTGGATTTCGCTCCCCCTCCCGCCACCCCACCCCCCCCACCCGCCCCGCACGCCGCCCCTGTGATTTCCGGATACCGGCGCGAACTCGACCTGCGGACCGGCGTGGCCGGCGTCTCGTATCAAACCGGCACTACACGACACCGCCCGCGCCATCACCATCCGCAACGCCCGCGCCATCACCCTCTACATCACGGCCGCCACCAGCATGTTCGCACCGGACCCCGCCGGACGGACACGACAACAACTCGCTGACGTAGTTGAAAAACAATACACCCGCCTGCTCGCCGCGCACCGCAAGGACCACGCCCGCCACTTCGCCCGCGCCACGCTCGCCCTCCCCCCCCCACCCCCGTCTCGCTCCAACCCACCCCCGCGCGCCTGGCCGCCGTGGCCCGCGACGAAAACGACCCCGCCCTCGCCGCCCTCTATTTCCACTACGGACGCTACCTCCTCATCAGCTCCTCCCGCCCGGACAGCCCCCTGCCCGCCAACCTCCAGGGCCTCTGGGCCGAAGAATACCAGACCCCCTGGAACGGCGACTACCACCTCAACATAAACCTCCAGATGAACTACTGGCCAGCCGGCCCCGCCAACCTCGCCGACTGCCAGCTCCCCCTGCTCCGCCTCATCGAAGCCCTTGTCCCCCGCGGACGCCACACCGCCCGCGCCTACTACGACGCGCGCGGCTGGGTTGCGCACATGAAGACCAACCCCTGGCACTACACCGCCCCCGGCCAGAACCCCGCCTGGGGAGCGACACAAACCGGCGGCGCCTGGCTCTGCACGCACATCTGGCAACACTACCTCTTCACCGGCGACCGCACCCCCCTCGCGCGCCATTATCCCGTCCTCAAAGAAGCCGCCCTGTTTTTCCTCGACACCCTCGTCCCCCACCCCGGTAGTGGCTTTCTGGTGACAGCCCCCTCAAGCTCGCCGGAGAACACCTTTCGCACCCCCGCGGGCGACACCGCCGCCGTGTGCGCCGGCCCCGCGATGGACACGCAAATCATCCGCGAACTGTTTTCCAACACCATCGCCGCCGCCCGGCGCCTGCGATGCGACGAAGCACTTGCCACGCAACTGACCACCGCCCGCGCCCGCCTTGCCCCCCACAAAACCGGACACCACGGACAACTCCAGGAATGGCTCGACGACCACGAAGAAACCGACCCCCGCCACCGGCACCTCTCGCACCTCTACGCCCTCTATCCCGCCAGTCAACTCACGCCCCGCCGCACCCCCGCCCTCGCCCGGGCGGCCCAGGCAACCCTGGACCGCCGGGGCGACACCGGCACCGGCTGGAGCACAGCCTGGAAAATCTGCCTCCGCGCGCGCCTCCTCGACGGCGAGCACGCCCTGCGCCTTCTCAAAAAACTCTGGACCCCCGTCAGCCGGCACGACACCGCGTACGGACCGGACGGAGGCACCAGTCCCAACCTCCTTTGTGCGCACCCGCCATTTCAGATAGACGGCAACCTCGGCGCCACCGCCGGCATTGCGGAAATGCTACTCCAGAGCCATGACGGCAACATTCACCTGTTACCGGCACTCCCCGGTGAATGGCACACCGGCGCGGCCACCGGGCTGAAGGCAACTGGCAGAATCCGCGTGGACATAAAGTGGAGCGACGGACAACTGGAGCAAGCGATCCTCCGGACACCTGAAAGCAGGACCCGTTGTATAGTCTGGAAAAACCACACCGGAACGCTCCCGCTGGTTGCGAAAATCCCATTCACATGGAGACCATGACCCCACGACCGTAGGGGCGTCGCGTGCGACGCCCGCGAAGGGGATATGAGCCAATCCAGCCGAAGCGGCCATCGCCCCCGACGCCCCTGCCGAAACCCGCAACACCAGCTTAAAAAACTGATGTACCGCGAAGCGGGTAGGGAGACCTCTCCGAGGTCTCCGTCAGGCTGATGGCAGGTTATCTGGATTTTATCGGTACCTGATGTAATTGCGATGGTTACGGAGACCTCGTTTTGGCCTCCCAGCCTTGAATGGTTCTTCAAAAGGCATCTTCCGCGTAACATCAGTTAAAAAAAACGATTTTCCAAAAAGAAAGTACTTGCCCTCCTCAAGGAAACTACTTTCTCTCTTTCCGTTTTCCCGGCCCTGCCATCACACCCATGAACACCCGAACCATACAACATATCAATTACCTGCGCTTCTGCGCCGGAACCGGAGCCGTCATCCTGGCCGCCCTCCTCCTCCCCATCTCCGCCGCGCACGCCGATCCGGTCTCCGCATGGACGAAGACCACCGGCAACGCGACCATCAGCGGACTGGACACCGCCAATCCCGTCTTCGGCGACAGCACCGCCAGTTCCGCGAACGGCTATCAAATCTACGCCACCCTGCCCGCAACCCTGACACTCGCCGCAGTCGGCGACACGCTCACCTTTTCGGGCTCCGCCAGCATCACGATCGATGAAACCAAGGAAGGAGCAGCGGGAAACGCGGGCTCCGACCAATTCCGCTTCGGACTCTTCGACACCCACGGCAGCAGCAACAACAACGGCTGGCTCGGCTACTTCGCCACCAACAGCGGCACCGGCGGCAATCCCAACGGCCGCCTCTGGGAACGCCTTGAAAGCAACACCGCCGCCTACTTCAACAACGCCGAAGCATCGGCCACCGCACTCCAGAGCCTTGCAGGAAGCCCGGCAACGACCTTCGGCACCGGCACCTACACCTTTTCCCTCACCCTCGAACGAACCAGCGCCGGGCTAAGCATAACCTGGGCGATCACCGGCACCGGCACGACCAGCTACACCATCGGCGGCACCTATAATGACACGACGCCGCTCACCTGGACCTTCGACCGCGTGGGCCTCATGAGTGGCGGCGGCCTCAACGCCTCTCTGGCGAGCTTCACCGGCATCGACGCCACATTCACCGCCGCCGCCGCCGTCCCCGAACCCTCCACCAGCGCCGCGCTGGCCGCTCTGGCCGCCCTCGGCGCCGTTCTCCTTATCCGCCGCCGATAACATCCCCCCCCCTCCCGCGGCCCCCTCCCGCTTCAAACCGGAAGGGCGCTCCCTCCCGACAAAAGTGTGACAGGGACGAAGAAAACCATCCCTGTACCCGGCGTCCCCGGAGCACTTTTGGAAAAAAGGATTCACCTTTTTGAAAAAACCATCCCGGGGACGACGGAATGTAGGCCAGGGACGGGCTGTTTGAAGCCCCCAAAACCCCGTTTTTTCCCAATTTTATCCAAAAGTGTGCCAGGGACGACGGAAACAAGCCCCGTACCCAACGTCCCCGGACCAGAACTCAACGTCCCCAAGGCAGGGACGACGGAGAGTGCGCCAAAAAGTCCCGTCCCTGGCCCACATCCCGACGTCCCCGGAAACCTTTTCTCCGTCCCCGGGATCCTTTTTTCCGTCCCCCCGGGCGGTTCTCCCGGGTTCAGGAACCCATTTACCAAATACCCGAGCCCATTTACCGGATTTCGGAACATCTCAAAGCCATATCAACCTTCAGTTTTCAGCATTCAGCCATTTCTTGCCATGACCCGACACATCCACCGCAATTACTTCCCCACGACCGAAAAAGAGCAGCGCGAATGGGGAGAGAACTTCATCACCGAACTGCCCAACTTCAAGACCACGCTCGGCATCAGCAACGACACCTATGACCAGCTCCAGTCCACCTGGGGCACGGCCCTCGCCACCGAAACCTGGCAAAACAACGCCCAGATCATCGCCAAAGAGCGCACCGCCGACAAAGACCACGCCTGGTGGGCCACCGCCGGCACCCAGCTCTACATCCGCCCCAACAAAGCCCCCACCGGCCCCGCCTCCAACGTCAACCTGACCAACGGCGGCTACTACCCCCAAGCCTTCGACCTGATTGACGGTTTTATCAACAACGCCAAGTGCACCGACGACATCAAACGCGCCCTCCGCCTCCTCCCCACGGCCCCCGCGCCCGTTGATCCCGCCACCCTCCGGAGCACCGTGAGGGCGCAATTCGACGGCAACCTGCAACACTTCATAGCCAGCATCCCCGCGCCCGCCAAATCCCTCATCCTGCACTGCGATTACCACGACGACCAGGGCAGCGTCTTCGTGCTCAGCAGCGCTGAAGCCCACCTGACCGACCCCCGCCCCGCCCCCGCCGACCGCGTCGAACAACGCGACTACCTCTTCCGCCTCATCGGCAAAACCGGCCAACCCATCGGCCTCGAAACCCATGTCACCGTCACCGTCCGCCAGGGACAAAAAACCGAACCCTGAAAAAACCAGGCCGCAACCCGCAACTGAACCGCCAAAACCCGAAAAAACCAGTCATGAAATCCCTCCCCGCCCACCACCCCGCCTTCCGCCCCGCCCCCGCCCCCCGGCCAACCCGACGCGCCTTCACGCTCGTCGAGCTGCTGACCGTCATCGCCATCATCGGTATTCTTGCGGCCATTACACTCGGAGCCGTTGGAAAAGTCCGGGCGCAAGCCCATCAAGCCCGCTGCGGCTCCAACATCCGGCAGATCGCCACGCTCGCCGCCGTCTGGGCGCAGGAAAACGGCGACTGGACGCCACCCGCCCTGTGGGGGCAACCCGCAAAGTTTTTTACTTCACAGTGGAAAAAGAACAATGGGTTAAGCGCCATTGGCTTCACCCCCGCTCTTGGCGCCTGTGGCTCTGTCAATAACGACGACACCACTCCCATTGCCGAACCGCCGCATTACGGCATCAACTCCGAAATCGCCCACAACACCGGAGGTCATTGGGGTGGCAATGGCGAGCAACACTACTGGGACCACGGGCGCTACAGGTTCTCCGCCATCCTTTCCTCCCGAACCATCCTTTTTGGTGAAAGCAAACTGGCAAATCCCTCCATCGCCAATGAGGATACCGGCAACAAGCAGGCCTCGTTCTGGGCTAATTTTGACACGTTTGCCCCGCGTCACAACGGCAAGGGGTACATTGCCTACGCCGATGCCCACATCGCGCTCAAAACCAGGCAAGACCTGCGCACAACCCAAACGCCGAATCCCTGGCTTGTCGGCATCACCCAATAACCCGCTTGCCGGAAATCCTCCCCTCTCCGGTTTCCAACCTGTAATTTATCCATCATGACACCCGACCTCCGCCCACTCGCCCTCTCCCTCCTGTTCGCCTGCGCGATCCATCAGACATGCGCCCAGGATGCGGCGACCGCCGCTGCCGCCGAGCCGCCGCAACTACTCGCCAAATACACCTTTGAAAACATCCCCGCCTACATCCCCGACTGGGGAGCCGGCCACGGCAGCACCTACAAACCCGCCACCGGGTGGAAAACCCCCTTCACTGTAAAACTCGACATCATCGATCCTCATTCCGGCGTCAACGCCATGTGCATCCGGCTTCTGGATACGACCGGAGGCGAAAAAATCGTCCACACCCCCTCCATAAAAATCCCGTCCCCTCCGGCAACCGACGCCCCCGCCGAGACCGTTGCCCCCGGAAAACTGCACATCCGCCTCTATGCGCGCGCCGAAGGAGTCATTGAGAACGGCGTCGGCATCCGCGTACTCGAACGCGACGAGAAAGGCGCGAGCCTCCGCCTCCTCGAAAACAAAAAGACGCTCGTACCCGTTGCCGAAACCGCCACATGGCAGGAACTCGCCGCCGAAGGCACGCTTCACAGCCGCACGCGCAGCGTCTCGCTGATGCTCGTCATCAACAAGGAACAGACCCCGGCGACCATCTGGCTCGACGACATCTCCATTGAATACCAGCCTGTCCGCTAAAGTGGCGCGGGCGTCTCGCCCGCATCCGGAAGTGGCACGGGCTTCCAGCCCGTGATCCGGAGTGGCGCGGGCGTCTCGCCCGCAAGCGTTGCCCCTCCGTTCCGGAAGTGGCACGGGCTTTCAGCCCGAGGACGACGCTCCGCGTCGCCCTCCTCTCCTCTCCTCTCCTCTCCCCATCCCATTCCCTCGCCACTCTCCCACACTGCCATTTCCACTCACCATGTCCGACCATTACCGCACCACCAGCCTTGTCCTAACCGGCCTCCTGCTACTTCCTGTCGAGCGTCTCACTCTCTTCGCCGCGTCCGTTCCTCCCGCCGCGCCTGCCGCGCCTGCCGCGCCCGCCTTCGTATCCGACGCCAAAGGCAACATCATCACGGCCACTACCGGCGCGCTGACCTTTCGCCTGCCCTCCGCAGCCGCCGCCACCGCCAACCCCATGACAAGCGGCCTCCTCACCCTTCGCGACGAGAACGGCACCACCCTCGCCACCCACCCCCTCCCCCTTGGCCAGACCCACGTCAAAATCCCGCTCGCCACTCCCGGCTACTACGCCATCGAAGCCCGCCTCACTCATGCCGACGGCAAGACGGAGACGCACAAGACAACCGCCGCCGTCGTCGGACCGCTGCTCGACGATGCCGTCCGCCACCAGTCGCGCCTCGGCCTCTGGACGGTGCAGGGCGATCCCGATCTCGTGCTTGCCGCCGGCGCCCGCTGGAACCGGCGCATGGTCTCCATTTTCGACCTCAAATCCGACCTGCTTGACCCGCCCCCCGTCACCCCGGTCCGGAAGCTCTTTCAGCAAACCCCCTTCGAGCAAGTCGGCGTCATTTCCTTTGGACTACCCGAGTGGATTCTGGAGACCCCGCCCGAAAAAAAGAAAAAGTTCGGCTCCACCTTTTCCCGCCCCACCAGCTATGAAAACCTCACGAAGCTCGTGGCGGCCTGGGCCGGACAACAAGGGCCCCACTTTCCCCGTTATTTCGAGATCTACAACGAACCCGAATGGCAATGGAAAGGGACCAGCGAGGACCTCGTCCATGCCCTCGCGTCCATTGCCGACGGCATCAAGGCGGCCAGCCCGAAGACCAAGGTCATGGGACCGGGTTTTTCCACCATTCGCATCAAGGACCCCGCCCGCCTCGACCTCGATACGGCCAACCGGCTCGGACTGCTCGATCATTTCGATGGCCTCGTCATCCACGCCTACGTGGACGGCACGGCGCCCGAAGGTGAATTTATCCAGCGCGTAATCGACCTGCAGGACTGGTTGCGCGAAGCCGTCCGTCCCGACTTTCCCCTGCACCTCACCGAATTCGGCTGGACCTCTGGCAAAGGCACTTGGCAGAAGCCGGTCGATGAAATCACCCAGGCCCGCCACCTCACCCGCTCCCTCACCCTACTGGCCGCGCGCGGGGTCGAGAACGCCACGTATTTCTGCCTCCAGTACAAAGCGGCGCCCAATGCCGGCGAGCGCGGATTTTCCATCGTCAACGATGACGAGACACCCAAGCCCTCCTTTGCCGCCTACGCCAACCTCGCCCGCTGGATCGCCGGTGTGCGCGGTTCCGGCAACTGGCTCCGCCTTGCACCCTCCACGCATCTAGTCCTGTTCGAGCGCGACAACGCCAACTCCATCGCCATCGCCTGGGACACGGAAGGGGATCGCAGCGTCGATCTCCCTCTCCCGACCATCCGCCGCACCAGCATGACAGGCCGCGATCTGCCAGGAAATTCATCGCGACTGACGCTTTCGCCCAGTCCCGTCTTCCTCGAATTTGCCACCCGGCAAGCACCCGCTCTCCATACCCTGCCACCACTCGACGTCATGCGCGGCGGAGAACCCGTTGCTCTTCCCAAAACCGCCCCATGGATTGCTCCCGCTCCGCTTTCCACGCCGGACAACCACCACGTGGTCGTCCCCGCCTCCGCCCCCAACGGAGATTACCTCGTCCTGGCACCGGATGGAGACGGCTGGCTGGCCCAGCCCGTGCGAGTGATTCCGCCCCTCGGCATTGACGCACCCTCGTTGCAATGGCCCCCCGGGGCTGCGACGTCCCGACTCGTTGCGAATCTGACATCGCATACGACCACGCCACTCACCACCCGAGTGGCCGTGGCTCTCGATGGAGCCCGCGACCAGTTCATCGATCCGCCACTGATGCAGGCCGGGGAAACACGCGAGCTCTCGATTCCATTGCGTGGCCTGATTCCCGGCCAGCGATATCGGGGGCGCCTTACCATCGACAGCCGCCATGCGGACCGGCGCGACCAGATCGTCCACCCGCTTGATATCACGCTGGTCGCCAGCAGCCGGCTTCCCGCCGCCGGAGCCCGGCCAGACTGGGCAAAGATCCCGGCCATTGATTTTTCCAGGTGGGGACAATTTGGCGGCCCCATTGCGCCGGAAGATTGCGCTGCCACCCTGCAATCCGCCTGGAACCCTGACGCCCTCTACCTTCGTGTAGTGGTGCGCGATGACGAACACCTCAATACGCACGCCACCACCAACCCCGAGGCCCTCTGGTCGCAGGATTCCATCCAGATCGGGCTCGATCCCGACTACGCCAAGACCTGGGAGGCCAACGATCTCTTCGGCCTCAAAGGCCACCGCGTTTTTGAATACGGAGTCGGCTGGAGCGGAAAGCCCCGCGAGACTCCGGCCAACTGGCGGTGGATTTCCCATGTGCCGGAATTGCCCGTCGGCACCCCGGATGACCGTATCGGCCAGTCGATCACACGCAGCGGTGACGTGACGACTTACGAGATCCGTTTCCCATGGGAAACCCTGGGGCTGGACAAGGCACCCGAGGCGGGAACGCCCATCGGCATCGCCCTTTCGGTCATGGATGCCGATTCAGGCAAGAAAAGCCGTCGCGCACTCCAGCTCTTTGGCGGCGTCAACGAAGGCAAAGACCCGGAGAAATACGGGCCGCTCTGGCTTCGCTGATTCCTGATTTTCAACTCCTGATTTTTGTGCCGCATCCCCTCCATTCGCACCAGCGCCAGGTCCATCTCGATTTCCACACCTCGCCGTACATTCCCGACGTCGCTTCCGAATTCGATGCGCCCGCCTTTGCCCGCGCCTATCGCGACGCGCACGTCAACAGCGTCACCCTTTTCGCCAAGTGCCACCACGGCATGTGCTATTACCCGACCACGACCGGCACGCAGCACCCCGCGCTCGACGGACGCGACCTCCTCGGCGAACAACTCGAAGCCCTCCACCGCGAAAACATCCGCACCCCGATCTACACCCCCGTCGGCTGGGAGGAAGACGTCGCCCGCAAACACCCCGAATGGCTCCAGCTTCGCGACGACGGCGCCTTCGCCCGCGTCGCCAGCGCCGACCCCTCGCACCCCCCCCAACCCGGCGGCTGGTGGTACAACAATTTCCTGCACCCCGAATACCAGGACTACATCGAAGCCCACCTCCGCGAACTCATCGCACGCTACGGCGACGCCATCGACGGCCTGTTTTTCGACATCGTCGTCATGGCCCCCCGCGCCTGCTGGAGCGATGCCTCCCTCCGCTTCCGGGAAAAACACCACCTGCTCGGCCGCGACGCCGCCACCCACGCCCGCTTCGACACCGCCGCGCAAACCGCCTTCGCCCGCCGCTTCACCCCGCTCGTCCACGGCCGCCTGCCCGCCGCCACCGTCTTTTACAACAGCACCAACACCCTCACGACCGATTCCCGTTGCAGCGTTCGCGCCCGCCACGACCTGCAAACCCACTGGGAACTCGAATCCCTCCCGTCGGGCTTCTGGGGATACCAGCATTTCCCCCGCCTCGCCCGCGCCATCGGCCACTGGGAAAAACCCTGGCTCGGCATGACCGGCCGCTTCCAGCGCATGTGGGGGGATTTCGGGGGCATCAAACCCCAACCCGCCCTCGAATACGAATGCTTCCGCACGCAGGCCCTCGGCGGCGCCAATTCCATCGGCGACCAACTCCCGCCCCGAGGCCGGCCCGATGCCGCCGCGACCGGACTCATCGGAGCCGTCTTTGCTCAATGCGCCGCCGCCGAGCCCTTCTACGCCGGCAGCACCCCCCTCCCGCAAATCGGGATCGTTGCTCCCGGCGACCCGAGGCTCGACTCCGCCCGCACTGACCTGTCGCTTGAAGGCGCCATCCAGATGTGCGACGAATCCCACTACGACGCCATCATCCTCGACGACGCCTCGCCGCTCGACCCGGCCACGCTCGCACTCGTCATCCTGCCCGACAACGTTGTCGTCACCGGACAACTACGAAAAAATCTCGCCGTGTACGTTCGCGCTGGCGGCAAACTCATCGTCTCGCACCGCAGCGGTTTTGACGGACCCGGCTCCCCTTCGCTCCTCCCGGGCGTGAACCTCACGCTCGCCGGTGAAGTTACGAACTATCCCTCGTACTGGCGCGCCCGGCCCGAATTCTCCGCCAACCTCTCGCGCAGCGACCGCGTCATTTATGAACCCGGTGTCAACGTCGAGGCCGGCCACAACACCCTCACGCTTGTGGACCGCATTCTCCCCTATTTCCGCCGCACGGACCTCACCTTCTCGTCTCATTTCCAGACCCCGCCGCGAGCCGCCGCCGACCGCTACGCGGCCGTCCTCGCGGGCGATCATTACGTGTATTTCGCCGACCCCATTTTCCGCGAATACCGCCACTCGGGAAACATCGCCGTCCGTGACGGCTGGCGACTCGCCATGCAACGCCTCGCCGGCCCCGCGCCTTTCGGTGAAGGACTGCCTACAACAATCCTCGTGATTCCCCGCCGCCGGGAAAACGACCTCTTGCTAACGCTTCTCCACTACATCCCCACGCGCAAGGCGCTCACCGTGGACATGATCGAGGAACGCGGAACATTTGCCGGAGAAACCCTCCGCCTCGCGTCCGCTTCCGGTGCCACCCGTATCATCGATTTCGTGACCGGTTCTGAACTGCCGCGCAACGCCGACGGCACCTTTGACCTTCCGACCCGCAAAGGCCGCCTGCTGCTGACGGTTCCCGGCTTTTTTTCGATTCACTGATATTACGCGAAGCGTCGTGGCGCGGGCGTCCCGCCCGCAGACGGCGAAGCCGCCGGATCGACGTGGCACGGGCTTCCAGCCCGTGTTCCGTAGTCCCTGAGTCCGGAGAGGCACGGGCGTCTCGCCCGTATTCCGGTTGCGCATACACAAATCCGCGCTGAAATCGCAACACTCATGGATATATACACAACATCGCGGCGAGCCCGGGATTGACGTTGTCAGAGAGGCGGACACCGGCGAGGAGTAGCCGCCTCGCGACCCTGCGACGCCATTTCCCTGCACATGATCTATCCAGCACAGACCCGGAGTAATTCCCGCCACGCCCCCCGAGCAACCCCGCACAGTGCGCATTCCGGCCCCGCGCATCCCGCCGCCCGACCTGCGTGCACCACCGCCTGGACATACCCGATGACCCCCTCGCCACATTCCGGAAACACCTGCACAACCCGCTGCGGGCACGGGCGCGCCTTCACACTGATCGAACTGCTCACGGTCATCACCATCATCGGCATCCTGGCCGCCATCATCATCCCGACCGTTGGAAAAGTCCGTGAGACAGCCCGCCGGGCGCAATGCACCTCCAACCTCCGCCAGGTCGGCATGGCCATCATCGCTTATACCGGCGACAACAAGGACCGGCTCCCTGGCCCCCTCTGGTCGGGAGTCGTGGCCTTTTGTTCCACCACCGACAACGCGTCACTCGCCAACCTCATCGCGCCCTACATCAACCAGGCGACCCCGACTACACCGAACACAAAATGGCTGGTGCCAATGCTTGCCTGCCCCTCGTGGCTCGCCAAAACCACCGCCGATCCTCTGGCTGTCATGTTTTATTCGATACCCCATTCGCCGAATTATTTTGGTCAGAACAACGTGGATACCAAACCCGTCCGCCGCATCACCGAAATCCCCGCGCCCTCCGCCACTCCCGCGCTCTGCGAACGCACCGGCGCGACCATCGGACTTCCCGACGAAACCGGCCCCCACGGGAATCTCAAGAACCAGCTCTACTTCGACGCCCACGTAAAAGCCATCCCCGTCCCCTGATGAACAGTCAAAGATCAAAAAACTCCCGCAAAAAACTCTCGATTCACACCACATGAAAACCAAGCCATCATCCCGTCCACGGACACGCCCATTCCCGTTTGCCTCAACCGCCAACCGCCTTCCGGTCGCCGCCGGCCTCGCGCTCCTCTCCGTCACCCCGCTCCAGGCGGACACGCAGTACTGGAACAAAACCACGCCCAACCTGACCTGGGCCAACTCCAGCAACGCCAACTGGGCCGCCACCGAAGACGGAACCAGCTACGCAACCTGGACATCCGGCAACGATGCCGAAATCGTCACCCCCGACGCTCAAATCACGCTCGGCGGCAGCGCCCCCCTCAACGTCGGCAACCTCACCATCCGCAACGGAGCCTTCTTCACCGGCACCACCGGCTACTCAACCACCGTCAATATTTCGGGAACCGGCGGACGCGGCGACTTCACGCTTCAAGACATTGATGGAGGCGGAGCCAAAGCCCGTATCGCCTTTGCCACCACAACCGCCGGCGACGGATACAACGGCACCATCACCGTCAACAGCTTCACCGACACCTACTCCGGCCTCGTGCTCGGCGGCAACACCAAGCCCGCCTCCCCCCCCTCCACGCTCGGCGGCACCGGCGTCAACACGCACGTGATCCTCAACGGCGGGAAAATCATGCTGGAGGCAGGACTCGTCGGCACCGCCGCCACCCTCGGCAGCCTCTCCGGTTCGGGAGTCATCGCCTTGACAAACGTTTACAGCAGTACCGGCGGCACCCGCACCCTGCGCATCGACCAGACCGCGGACACCGCCTTTTCCGGCGCCGTGGGCGCAACCACGATCACCCAGAGCAACAACATTCTCGCACTTGTCAAAGCCGGCGAAGGACGTCTTGCCATCACCAATACGGAAGCAAGCGGAAGCGGCTATGCGGGCGACACCACGGTCGAGGGAGGAAAACTTTACCTCGCCGGAACCTTCGGCAGCACCAGTTCCGGTGGCACCAACGTCAACCAGGGCAATTTCATCGTAAAAGCCACCGCGACCCTCGGACTCTCCGGCACCTTCAACACCGGCGGAGCAAAAACCGTCACCATCGAAAACGGCGGAACGCTCGATCTCTCCAACGGCAGCACCACCATCGACGGCATTGGCACCACAACAAGCAAGGGACTCGTCTTCTCGGGCAACGCCACGCTCATCGCGTCCGTCGGTGCGGACGGCTCGACGCTCACCCTCGCCGATGCGACCATGACCGGCTCCGCCGAGGGCGGCGATGGCAGTATCCGGATAAAACTTGCAAACGCCAACGCCCAGGTCGGTGAAACCTGCGACCTGATCCATTTCGGCGGCACAACTCCCGGCATAGCCATCACCGCATTCGTGCTCGCGCAGGAGTCCATTGATGCCGGCTGGGCCGGAACCCTCGCCTACGGCGGCGACGGCAACACCCTGCAATTCACCATCAGCGCCCTCCCCGCCGCCATCCCCGAACCCGCGACCACCGCCGCCCTCATCGCCGCTCTCGCCGCGGTCGCCACCATCCTCCTTCGCCGCCGCCACATTTACAATTAGCGAAAAGTAGCGAAGAGTAGCGGTCTCCATCATGCAGGTCCCGAGGTTCAGTACCCGTAAGGAACCGCTAATCCTCGCTACTCTTCGCTAATCCGGTCCCGCCCTCCCGCCTTCCCGGATTTACGGTAGAAAAAATCTGTAAAACTATCCTCTCCCTGAATACTTTGGTTGCGGCTCCGCCGCTCCAGGTCTCTGTGGTTAAAAATCTGAAATCTGAAATTCGAAATCTGTAATTGTAGTTATTTTTCAATTTCATATTCCCGGTTTTCAGCGCCTCCCCTCCCCCCCCCCCCTTCCTTCCTTATGCACGACTCACCACCTCGCCTGTCCCTGCTTGTGCTCGCACTGGCCACCCTCGCGCCGCTCCTCGCCCGCGCCGCCCCTCCCGCACCCCTCTGGCTCGACGCGGAAGCGGTCGCAAAAATCCGGATACTCGAAAAAAACGATCCGCTCATGCGCGACCTGCTCGCTGCCATCAGACAAAACGCCGAAAAAATCGCGCTCCTCCCCTCCCCTGCCCATCCCGGCACGGCAAAAAACAGCGGATACCTCAACCAGTTTCGCGCCTTCGCCGGGCGCCTTGAGACAAACGCCTTTCTCGCAAAACTCACCGGCGAACAAAAATACCTCGACCTCGCGCGCCGCGACCTGCTCGCCATCTCTGCCTTCCCCGACTGGAACCCGGATCACTTCCTCGACACCGCCGAACTCGGCCCAGGCGTCGCCCTCGCCTGGTCCTGGCTCGCCCGGGACCTCTCCGACGCCGACTCCGTCGCGGTCCGCGACGGCCTCCGCCGCAACCTCCTCGACCTCGCCCCCCGCGCCTATCAGCCCGACGGACGCGGCGGACTCAACTGGTCCGCCTACGGCACAAACCACAAAACCACCAACAACTGGAATTTTGTCTGCAACCACGCCTTTGTCGCCGCCGCCTTCGTGCTCCGCGACGACGCCCCGCAACTCTCCCGCCTCGTCTTCGACGGCGCGCGCCGCTCGCTGCCCCTCGCCCTGCGCGGCTACGCGCCCGACGGCGCCTGGCCCGAAAGCATCACCTACTGGAGCTACGGCACCTCCAACCTCGTCAAAACCCTCGACATCCTCCAGCACCCGCAAACCGGCGCCGAAGGCAACACCGCCCTCCTCGCCTCGCCCGGCCTCGCCCGCACCGCGAACTACGCGCTCCGGATCTTCGGCACCAGCGGCACCTGTTTCAACTTCGGCGACGGCGGCCCCGTCCCCGACCGCGAAACGCCCGCCGCCACCATGACCCTGCTCGCCAGACACTTCAACCAGCCGGAAATCCTCCCCGAAACACGCCGCCGCCTCGCCATCAAACTTCGGTCACCACTTACCGGATACGAACGCACCCTGCCCCCCGGCATGGCCGGGCGCGGCCTCGTCTCCACCGCCATCTTTTTTCCCGAACAACCGGCGAGCGCCACCCTCCCCCCCCCCCTCCCGCCCCTCCCCCGAGCCACCCGTTTCCGGGGAGACACCGAACTCGTCATCCTGCGCGCCGCCGACGCCACCCCCGACGCGCTCTGGTTCGCGATCAAGGGCGGCAAGAACGGACTCAGCCACAGCCACCTCGACCTCGGCTCCTTCGTTCTCGACGCCCTCGGCGAACGCTGGGCCATCGATCCCGGTCCGGAAAATTACAGCCTCCCCCGCTACTGGGACTATTCCCAAAACGGAGCACGCTGGACGTACTACCGCCTCAACAACCGCAGCCACAACACACTCACCTTCGCCGACGCCCTCCAGGACGCCACCGCCAACGCGCCGGTCATCGCCTTCGACGAAAAAAGCGATACGCCCACCGCCACGCTCGACCTGACGCCTGTGTGGCCGGGCTTCGCCCAAAAAATAACCCGCACCGCCACCCTCGCCGCCGATGGCCAAACACTCCTCTTGCGCGACGACATAAGAAGCCTGCGCCCCGGCACGCCGTTCGTCTGGAGGATGCTCACCCGCGCCCGCGTCACGCTCTCCCCCGACGCCCGCGCCGCCACACTCTCCCAAAATGGCAAAACCCTGCGTATCGAAATCCCTTCGTCCGCCGTATCCGCCGTGACAAACACCGCCGCCACGACCCGTGTCAACATCGCGACCGCCGAGCCTCCCACCGCCGCCGAGACCCAAGATCCCGGAGTATCCGTCCTGGAACTTCACATCGCGCCGGGTACGACCGCGGACGGCGGCGGCGGCGATTCGTCCCTTGAAGTTCGCTTCTCCCCGCAACCTGCAACCCACCCCGGCAGAAAAGTCGCTCCGTGACCGTTGATCCTCAAAAATCCGGACAAAGCGCGTCCGTTTCCCCGGCGGGCGAAGCCCCCCCTCCCCCCCCTCCCGCTCCTCCTTCCCCTCCTTCCGGGAAAAAAATCTGGCGGGCGGGGACGCTCACCTACACCGGCGGCGGACTCGTCATCCTGTTTCTCTGGTTGCTCTGGGGCGACTTCGCGTGGGCGCTCCGCGACCGCACCATCGGCCCCTCCGCGCAATGGTATCTCAACCAGCTCGGTACCTCCGACATGCTTTTCGGACTACTCTTCTCCTCGCTGCCGTCGCTCGTCGGACTGGTCATCGTCCCCATCATCAGCGTCAAATCCGACCGGCACCGCGGACGCTTCGGGCGGCGCATTCCGTTCCTGCTGGTGACGACGCCACTCACCACGCTCGGCATGGCGGGACTCGCCGTCACGCCGCTGCTCGCCTTGAAAATCCACGCGCACTTCCCCGCGCAAAATCCGCAACTCGTCGCGCTCACCAGTTTCGGCCTGTTCTGGGGCGTATTTGAAATCGCAAGCATCGCCGGCAGCGCGATTCTGAACGGCCTGGTCAACGACGTTGTTCCCGCCCCGCTGCTCGGGCGTTTTTACGGACTGTTCCGCGCCGTCAGTCTGATTGACGGCATCCTTTTCAACTACTGGGTGCTTGGTCTCGTGCCGTCGCACTACACGCTGATTTTGCTCGTTGTGAGCGTATTTTACGCGCTCGCGTTTTTCCAGGTGTGCCTCCGCGTGAAAGAAGGCGGTTACCCGCCCCCTCCCCCCCCCTCCCGCCTCTCCCGCCCCTCGCGCGGTTGCGGGAAAACATTCGCAACCGGCGCCGGCACTTACTTTCACGATTGTTACTCCAACGGCTATTACGTCACCGGTTTTCTCGCACTGATGGCGGCGGGCGTCTGTTTCCTGCCGCTCAACGTCTTTTCGCTGCCCTACGCCGAAAGCCTCGGCGTGAGCATGGATACCTACGGCAAGGGGCAGGCGCTGACTTATTTTTGTTCGCTCCTGCTCGCTTGGCCCATCGGCTGGCTCGCCGACAAAGTACACCCCCTCCGCGTGGCGATTGCCGCGCTCGGCTGCTACGCGCTCGTGATGGCGGCAGGGCTTTTTTGGGCGACCACGCAGCGCTCGTTTCTGGCACCGTGGATTCTGCATGGCGTGGTTTGCGGCAGTTATTACACGGGCGCGGCCTCGCTTGGCCTGCGGCTCTACCCGCGCGCGCGCTTCGCCCAGTTCGCGTCGGCGGCGGGCATCCTCGGCTCGCTCGCCCACATGCTCGCCGGCCCGCTCGTCGGCGCACTGATTGACATCAACGGAAAATCCTACCGCTGCACCTTCGGCGCCGGCCTCGTGCTCGCGTTGACAGCGCTGTTCGCGATGGGTGTTGTTCACAAAAAATTCATGCGCCTCGGTGGTCCTGTGAACTACAAGGCTCCCGACGTGGAAATCCCGTGACAATGACACCCGCCGCGCATCCGGATGATTTCAGGATATGCCTGATTGGCTGCGGCCATCACGCACGCATCGCGCACGGCCCGTCGCTCAAAAAATACCGGGAAGAAAACCCCGGT
Organism: Opitutaceae bacterium; assembly: GCA_031266495.1. The sequence goes on along the minus strand of JAISAX010000546.1, from coordinate 5,907 downwards.
GTTGTTCTGGCAGCGGCCTGCGACACCAATCCCGATGCCGTCCGCGCCTTCGCCGCCGACTTCGGTTTCGCGTCCGCACACACCGACGTATCCGAAATGCTGCGCCGCGAAAAACCGCACGCCCTGAGTGTCGTCCTGCCGCCCGTCGTGGCTCCGCAAATCTGCGCTCCGCTCCTTGAGCAAGGCATGCCGCTCCTCATCGAAAAACCGCCCGCGCTGACTTCCGCCATACTCGAACGGCTCATCGTATCCGCCACGCAAGGACGCGCTCCGCACGCCGTCGCGTTCAACCGTCGCCACACTCCGATCGTTGCCGTCCTGCGAAACCTGCTCGACGAGACACTGCCGCCGGAGGACGTATTCCATATTGACTACGAGATGATCCGGCATGCGCGCCGCGACTCCGATTTTTCGACGACGGCGATTCACGCGATCGACACGCTCTGTTATCTCGCCCGCTCACCGGTTACGCGTGCCCGTTTTTCCTATACCGACCTGCCGGATATTGGACGGGGCGTCGCGAACATCGAGATGAACGCGGAGACACGCCATGGTCCGCGCCTCCGTCTCAACGCTCAACCGGTCGCCGGCCTCATTGTCGAACGAATCTCGGTTAACGCACGCGACCATTCCTTTTTTCTCGAACTGCCGATGTGGGGCGAGGATCTCACCGGACGCCTCCACCACTGGCACTGCGGCAAACTCGTTTTCGACTCCTCCATCTCCCCGCCTCCCTTCTCCCCCCCGTCACTGATTTTCCAATGTGGCTTTTATGAGGAAAACAGGGTGTTCTTCAACGCCCTCCGCCAAAAGCGCGTTCTTTCCGATTCATCACCGACACTCACCGAAACGCGCCAGCAAATCCGCCTTATGGAGGCGGTTCACAGTCGCGCTGAAAAGCTGGAATTTTGACCTCGTCCTGTTTCCTGTAAAAAACGTGTTTATTGCCGCAATCGCTATTGCCGGATCGGGATTTCATCCGCGTGGATATCTATGACGATTCCAACATATGACTCCATCCCCTTCCGATCGCATCCGGACGCTCCTCGATCATCTCGTCGCCGCTGGCGACGAGCGCGGCATTCAGGTGGCGGCCTATGTCAACGGCACGCTGGTCGTGGATGCCGCAGCCGGCATGACCTCCGCCGATCCCCGCACCGCTCTCGCTGTCGATCGCGACACTCTTTTTCCGGTTTTCTCCACGACCAAAGGCATTGCCGCCACCGCCCTCCATCTTCTCGCGGAACGCGGTCGTGTCGATTATGATACGCCGCTGGCCGACCTCTGGCCGGAATTCGCCGCGCACGGCAAGCAGACCCTCACCGTGCGCCACGCCCTCAGTCACACCGCCGGCCACTCGGCCATGCCCGCCGGCATCGGGCACGCCGAACTCTGCGACTGGCAAGCGATGTGCGCCGCCATCGCCCGCCAGGCTCCGGATTCGCCCCCCCGGCGAACGCATGATCTATCAGGCCATCACGTTCAGTTGGCTGGTCGGTGAAGTCGTCCGCCGTGCCAGCGATCGCTCGTTTGCCGCGTTTGTGCGCGACGAGATTTCCCGTCCCCTCGATCTGGGAAACTCGCTTTTTGTCGGTATTCCGGACGAGGTCGAGCCGCGCGTGGCTCTTCTCGAACAGGCGCCTCCATCGCCCCCCGCCGACGCGGCCGGCGCCACCGCCGCCGAGCCCGAAAATCCCGCCATCCCGTCCTGGCTGGGGCCGCTTCATCTCTGGATGAATCGTCTCGACGCCCGGCGCGCCTGCATCCCGGCGTCCAACGGCATCATGACCGCCCATGCCGTCGCGCGTCACTACGCCGCGCTTTTGCCGGGCGGCGTGGAGGGCGTCGAGCTCCTGCCGCCATCGCGTATCCGCAAAGCGACGACGCGCCAATGGCCCGCCGGAAATGCCGCGGGCGAGCCGCCTCCTCCCTGCTTTGGTCTCGGGTACGCGCTCGGCAACCCGGACAGCGTCATGGGCGGGCGCGAGGAAATCTTCGGTCATGGCGGTTTCGGCGGGTCGCTCGGTTTCGCCGACCCGCGTCACGGGCTTGCCGTCGGCATCGCCAAAAACCGTTTTTATCCGAAAGAGACGACGCGGCTCCTCGTCAACGAACTCCGCGCCGCGCTCCGCATGCCCTGAGCGTATAACGCCGGATGGAGCGAAGATCGGCCAGCACGGCTTCGGTCAGCTCCAGTTTCATCCGTCCTCACGCAGGAGCGTGGCGAATGTTTTTTTGGAAGTCACGGTGACGGTCTCCCCGGCCTCGAGCTGGGCAAATCCGATGGCGGCTTCGCGCAGGAGCCAGTCGTTTTCACGTTCGCGGGCAATCATGGAACGCAAGGCATCCCGTACCACCTCACTGGCGTTGTTATACAGTCCGCTGGCGACTTTCCCTTTTACCACAGAGTCCAATTCCGGTGTCAGCGAGATGCTCATGCTCCCCCGGACAGGGCAAGGTTTGCCAAAGATTGCCAGTCCCAACGACTCCGTTGTCCGTGCAAAAAAAGGACAAAACCAATCCCCGCCCTCCCTGCCGCCGCGCCTCCGATTCTGGGAGGAATGAGAATGCGCTTGACAGGAATCAACATGGCGGGCGGGAAACATTGCCGATATGATGGCCCATATCGATTTTTCAATGTTTCCATATCCTGAATCGATTCTCAACAACCAGCCAATCCCCCAAATATCATGAAACCCGGCATCCGCACCCCAGCGGCATTCACGCTCGTCGAGCTGCTCACTGTCATCGCCATCATCGGTATTCTTGCCGCCATCATCATTCCCGCAGCTGGCAAAGTGCGCCAATCCGCCCGGCGCGCCGTCTGTGCTTCCAACCTCCGGCAGATCGGCGTCGCCGCCGGTTTGTACGCGCAGGATAACAAGGACCGCTCGCTGCCACTTTTTTACTACTGGCGTTTGCGCAGTCGCGGTGGAGTGAACAGCTACCTGCCGGAGCTGACAAAAGGCGACTTCGAGAAAAAAAGCGGCGTCTGGATGTGTCCGACAAACCCCTACCGGCAGGGACAGGAGAAATTCAAGGCCGACAACATGGACATATTCACCTACGCCATCAACGCGAGCCGCGTCGGCGTGAAAGAAATCGCGGCCACGCAAAACGGCACCGTCTCTCTCGTTACCCACGCCCAACTCGCAAACCCGTCGCGAATCCTGTATTTCGCGGACGCTAAAAAATTCTGGACACGGAAGCCCAATCAGGAAGCCGGCGCGGGCGCGAATTTCTGTCACAACGACAGCGTCAACGTCCTGTTTTTCGATTTCCACGTCCAGTCCATCAAACAACCGGCGGACGTCACGAACGACTTTTACAACAAATACTACTAACCCATCGCCTCCCTCGCCTTGATGTCCGCTTCCAACGTTACAACAGTGAGCTTTTATTGCCGCGCCCTCCTGTCCGGCGCGATCTCCGCAGCGTTCGCGACCAGCGCGATTTCAATCGCGCCCGCGGCTCCCGCCTCGCGGAAAACGCAAACGCCGGAAGCCCGTGTCCTGCACGTTGACAACGCCAACCCGCTCGCCACCGACACCAACGACGGCGACCCCGCCCGTCCTTTCCGCACCATCAACGCCGCCGCGCAACTCGCCCGCGCTGGCGACACCGTTTTTGTTCACGCGGGCGTTTATCGCGAGCACGTCGCGCCCGTTCGCGGCGGCACGAAAGACGCGCCCCTTGTTTTCGAGGCGGCGCCGGGGCATCAGGTCTTCGTGCGCGGCTCGGAGGTCTGGAAACCGGCATGGTCGCCCGTGGAAAACGCGCCGGACGTCTGGTCGGCGAAACTTGACGACGCGCTTTTTCAAACGGCAAACGCCGTCCGCAACCCCTACCATTTCGCGGCAAAAAGCTGGTCCAACGACGAAGACGTTCCCGTCCGCCCGCTCGACACGCTTTCCGCGCGGAGCAAAAAATGGCTCGCCAACAAGGAACCCGACCGTCTCCCGCGCACCTGCGGACAACTCTTCGTTGACGGCGAGCCGCTGCACGAAGCGGAAGCGCTCGCCGAGGTGCTGCGCGTCCCCGGCACGTGGCTCGTGGACGGGACGGGCGAAAAAATCATCGCGCATTTCCCCCCCTCCCCTCTCCCGCCCGCCCGCCGCTTTGTCGAACTGTCGGCGCGCGACCGCGTATTCGCCCCGTCACGACGCGGACTGATGAATATCGTTGTTCGCGGCTTCGTCTTCGAGCACGCCGCCAACGCCGGCCTTTGGCCGCAACTCGGCATGGTCAGCACGCGCAGCGGCTCGCGCTGGCTGATCGAAAACAACATCATCCGCCACGCAAAAACCATCGGCATTGACGCCGGCAGCGAGGACTACATGGCAAAACGTCTGAGCATCCTCGCGCTCACCGACGCCGACCAGCGAAAGACAATCATCGGGCGCGATAACATCATCCGGAACAACACGATTTCGGACAACGGCATGTGCGGTCTCGCCGCGTGGCATTGCCACGGAATCGTCATCGAGGGAAACCGGATCGAGCGCAACAACGCCCTCGAATTCAAGGCCGAGCGCGACCACGCCGTGCCCTGGTGGGAGCAGGCAGGCGTAAAACTCCATGCCGCAATCGGAGCGCGTATTGAAGGCAACCTGTTTCGCGACAACCACGCGCACGGCATTTTTATCGACAACCAATATGCGAACGCCCGCGTCACCCGGAACATCATCCTCGGCAGCGCCGGCGCGGGCATCATGTTTGAACTCGGCCACGGCCCCGCCGTCGTTGACCGGAACGTCGTGGCCTTCACATGCGCGCTGCACGAATTTTTCGGCGGCGACGGCATCTACGGGCAGGACGCCTCCGGTGTCACCGTCGCGCACAACCTCCTCTACGCAAACATCCGCCACGGGGTTTATTTCCGGCACAACGAGAACCGGAAAACCGGCGGGAAAAAAGCGTCCGCCGCCGGGAACAACCAAATTCTCAACAATCTGGTTTTCGACAACGCCCGCGCCGCCATCAACCTGCCCGCCGATGGTCCGACAACGGCGGGCAACGTCTCCGATTACAACATCGTCAGCCAGCGCCTCGCCCGCTTCATCGCCAACCAGGTTCCCAAAACCACGCCCAAAAACGCGCCCTCCGTTTTGAATGAATTCCGTCGCCGCCTCTCGCCGGGCGGCGACGCCGCCCGCGTCGCCTCCCGCAAGGATTACTCCACATGGACGCTCGGCGACGGGCTGACACTCGACGAATGGCGCGCGCTTACCGGACGCGACACACACTCCGTCATCCGGAACCCGAAACTCGTCATTCTGCGTCCCGCCACCCTGGAGGCGGAGATTTTCCCTGGCTCGCAGCAACTCTCCACCGATTACGACAGCAGCCGCGAGTTGTTACAGGAAACCGCCGGCAAGCCGGCGGAGACAAGCGGCTGGCGCGTCCCCCCCCTCGCGCTGCCGCCGGGCGTTGTCGGCGCGCCGCTCCCGTCCGGTGGCGAGCGGGGCTCCGTCATTCCCGGCCCCTGGCAGTTTCTGCAAAACCACGATCAACGCTTCTTCCTCTGGCCGATACCGCCCGAAACAAACACGCCCACCCTCCGCGCTGCTCCCGCCTCTCCCGCCTCTCCCGTCGCTCCCGCCACTGCAGACGCAACCGGAGGCGACGCCCCAAAGGTTCCCAAGGCGCTGCCCGCGCAACCCGAAGACCTGTTCCGTGAGCTCGGCGACACGCGACCGATCCGCCTCGTTCTCAACGAAGCCGCGGACGTTCCCGCCGACAACAAGGTTGTCTGCCATTACAGCGATTACCAGGGCGGCGATGCCGGTGAAGTCACCGGTGTATTCAATCCCGCAACACGCGAACTGACCCGTGGCCCCCCCCCCGGGGGCGCCGCCGGGCGGGGGGGGGGGGGGGGGGGGGGGGGTCGGGGGGCGCGCGGGTTGG